>CAYTME010000004.1:23671-33380 GCA_964438415.1 uncultured Pleurocapsa sp.
CGGATTCAGCACGTTCGGTGGAAGACAGGCAGCAGCGGTGGCAGTCGTCATTGAAGACAGCCAAGACCCCGGTCTCGTTGCAGATATCGGCGGAGCGGCTTTACAAGCCGCCCAAATGGCGCTGCGCGATGAAAGCGGCTTACCCGCCTTCCCACAAACGGGATCGTAGACCCAGTTTGCGCGACCATTTCGCCGTCTTGCTGTGCAGGTGAACTAGCGGCGAGCTGGATCGGGTCACGAAAGCGGCCTGCTCAAGTGAGGACAAGAACTCAAGCGGGGTTGCAAACGGCTGTAAGAGCGTAACGGCGCGCCCGTATTCTGTCCGCGAGTGCGCATCCGACCCAACTGTGCCGCGCAGCCCATGCGCCTCTGCGAACGCGGCTGCGCGCACGTTATCCGCTGGATAGATACAGCGGGCATTGAACACCTCGATCGCGTCCACCTGATCAATGATCGCACATAGGTCATCTTCTCGCCATGCGCCTTTCCGCAGTCGATCAAATGGATGGGATACGCTGATAACGGCACCCTGCGCTCGCAGTTCGCGAATCGTTTCCTCAGGAGTTAAGCCACCGGGGATCGACTCCTGCAGGAAGTAGCCGAGCAGCTCACCGCGCGTCGTCATGATCTCCTCACCGACAATAACGCGATCGGGTGCGCGCCGGTAGAGTTCCAACGCACCTTCCGCTGTATTGTGATCCGTGATGGCGATCTTGGTGATGTCACGTGCCGCGCATAAACGTAAGATCGTTTCGAATGCAACCACACAGTCCTTCGACCACAGCGAATGGCTGTGTAGTTCCACACGCCACAGCTCAGGCATGAGCGCTCATTTCCACATAGCATAGGTGAAACGCTGGCTATTCTAGCAGTGTGCTCGGCTGTAGGCCACATTACGGCTGTGCTATAATGCTGCGGACTGCCGGGCAGCAGCGTCCGGAGTGCGTCGGGCGCACTTCTGTGCGTCATGGTTATGTCGTATGGTCGGAGCAGATCTATCGTGCTTGATAACAAACGAGACATCACCCAGCAGTCCATCCGCATCCCGCAGGGGAGCAGCGCACCGCCGCCCTTCCTGTTTTGGCTGGTGATCGGTCTCTTTATCACCTTCGTCATCGCCGCCGCTGCCAGCTTTTTCGCCTACCGAGCCGAAGGCAGGCTGGTCGCGATCGTGCCGATCGCACTGCTTCTGCTGATCGCCATCCCCGTGTACACCGTGCTGCTGGCGATCATCCTCCGGAGAACCCTCCCGCGCGGCTTTGTGCTCTGGCTGCTGGCTGCGTTTGCCATCCTGATCATCATCGGCGGATTCGCTGGCCTCAGCTATTACCGCGACCAACTGCCGCCGCGCTATCAAGTCGAGCTGATCACCCAGCTCCCGATCTTGAACCCGGTCTTTCAAGCACTCCTACCGCCCACACCGGCAGGCGGAGTCGTGCCCACAGTGGCAGTTACCGAACTTGGCCCCTCCGCTGCCGAACTGCTGCTCGGTCCACTTGCTGATCCGACAGCAGCGCCTGTGCTGACCGAAGAACCGACGCCGACCCAGACTCCCCCAACACCAACACCGACAGTCGAGCCAGCAACACAGCCGCAAGAACCACCAGCGACTGCACCGATACCGACACTCGCAGCGGCTGCGCAAGCTGCCCCCCCGCAGCCGACACTGCCACCCGTCCAGATCGTCAGTGCGGACACCGATACATTCAGCTTGCCCTCCACTGCTTACAACGGCGGCTTCAGTTATTTTCGACAAGAATGGAACAACTGCGGACCGGCCAACGTTGCGATGGCGCTCAGCTATTACGGTTGGCAGGGTGACCAGAGTACAGCCGCTGCCTATCTCAAACCCGACAGAGAAGACAAGAACGTCAGCCCAACAGAGATCGTCAGCTTCGTCAACGAGACGACATTTGTCCGCGCTGTCACGCGGGTGGGCGGCAGCATTGAGCTGATTAAGGCCTTCGTTTCAGCGGGCTTTCCGATCATTGTCGAGGTGGGCGGTCTGCTCTATGAAGGTGATGACTGGGTGGGTCATTACCGCACTATCGTCGGCTATGACGACATGCAGCGCACTATGCGCGTATTCGACAGTTGGCTTGGAAACGGCAATGGCGACGGCATCGCTGTTCCCTACAACGATTTTGACGCCACTTGGCAGCCGTTCAATCGTGTCTTCATCGTCATCTACGAACCGGCACGCGAGGCAGCCGTCATGCGCATTCTGGGCGATTTGGCTGACGATGCCGCCGCCAATGAGCACGCCTTGGAGATCGCCCGTGCCGAAGCTCGAGCCAATCCCCAGAGCGGCTTTGCCTGGTTCAATATTGGCTCATCGCTGACGCGCCTTGGGCGCTACGATGAAGCGCAGCATGCATTCGATCAAGCCCGACGGTTCAACCTGCCGTTCCGGATGCTGTGGTACCAGTTCTACCCGTTTGAAGCCTACTTCAACGTTGGTCGCTACACCGATGTGCTGGCTTTGGTCAACAGCGGCCTCAACAATGGTGGTGAGTACGTCGAGGAGACGCATTACTGGCACGGCCGTGTATTAGCCGAACAAGGCAGCCGAGAGCAGGCACGCGCTGCCTTCCAGCGCGCGCTGCGCCACAATCCACGCTTTGCGCAGGCACAAGCGGCCCTCGACACACTCAACGGGAACTAGTCTTATGACATATGGCCAAACTGAGGCGATCGCCACCCGACCAACGCTGATCCGATCGACCCTGATCATGATCATCGGTTTCGCAGTCGCACGGCTGATCAGCCTTGCACAGACGTTCTTGATCGCCGATGTCTTCGGTGTCGGTGCGGAGTGGGATCGATTCATCGCGGCCAATCAGATCCCGGAAACGATCGTCATGCTCATTGCCGGCGGCGCGCTGACGACCGCGCTCATCCCAATGTTCGGCGGCCTGCTCGCGCGCGGGGACAAAGAAAGCGCCTGGAAACTGGCGAGCCACGTCCTGAATACTGTGTTTCTCGTCTCCGCTGGCGTGAGCATCTTAGCATTCGTATTCGCCCCGGCGCTCATCGAGCAGGTCGTCGCACCCGTCTTCAGCGGCGATGCGATCGCACAGACAGTTGATATGATGCGCATCCTGCTCATCACAACCTTGATCTTCTCTGTCAGCGGCACTTCGATGGGCCTTCTGCAAAGCCACAACCGTTTTCTCGCGCCGGCGCTCGCACCGATCATGTTTGACATCGGCATTCTTTTTGGTGCCGCGGTGCTGGTACGCCCGTTCGGGGTCTACGGCATCGCCTATGGCACGCTGATCGGCGCAGTGCTGCATCTGGGCATTCAGCTTCCGGCGCTGCGCCAAGTGCGAGCGCGCTGGTCGGCAGGTTTCGGCTGGCATGACCCGGCGGTGCGCCGTGTCTTCGCCCTTATGCTGCCGCGCATCGTCGATGTCGGGGTCTTCACATTTTCATTCACTATCGCGATCAATCTCGCCTCAAGGCTGGGCGATGGCGCGATCAGCGCCTTCAGTTGGGGCTGGCGCCTGATGCAGATCCCGCAGACGCTTCTCGGCACAGCGATGGGTATCGTCATCTTCCCGACGCTGGCGGCGTTGAGCGAGCTGAACGATGTCGAAGGCAAACGCCGCGCGATGGCCGCGCTCCGGCGCGCTGCAGTTCATCTTGATCGCCACCATTCCGGCGGCCATCGGCCTAATCTTGATCGGCAGACCGCTGATCAGCCTGCTCGAAGGCGGTGCCTTCGACTCGGCAGCGACGGATCTCGTTTATGTTGCGCTGCGTGGGTTTGCGCTTGGCATCGTCGTCCATTCCATCCTTGAGGTCTCGGCGCGCAGCTTTTTCGCCGACAAAGACACGGTGACGCCTCTACTGATCACCATCGGCGGTGCCGCCATCAATCTCAGCGTCGCGACCTTGTTCAGCGGCGCTCTGAGCGGCGGCTCGGCGGCTGGGGTTGAAGCCATCGTGGGGCAATACGCTTGGCGTCATCTTCGAGATCACACTGCTTTTGATCATCCTGCGGCGGCGCTGGCACGGCATCCAAGAGCACACGCTCGCGCGGACGACGGTAAAGACGGTAGCGGCCAGCCTGATCATGGGTGCATTCATCGTCATCACTGAGGCGCTGTGGCACAGCGCCGGATTGGGCGAACGAGGCCGTGTGATGACCATCGTTCAAATCGCGGTGCAGGTGATCGCAGGCGGCAGCATCTTCATACTTGCAGCGTGGTTCCTGCGCTTGGACGCCCTGCGTGACTTTGCGCTTCAACTCTTGCGCAGACTGAGACCAGCCGAGGCGATCGCATGACGATCAAGGTGATCACCCTCACGCTCGGCGCTGTTGCCACTAACTGCTACATCGTGGGCGATACTGACAGCGGCGAAGCGCTGGTCATCGATCCGGTCGATGATGCACCGCGCATCGCGCGAGCTGCGGAGGCCGCAGGGCTGGCGATCAAGCTCATCGCAGCCACACATGCGCACTTCGATCACGTACTCGCCAGCGCACCGCTCAAGATGATGACGAACGCGCCATTTTGGATTCATGAAGATTGCCTCCCCTTCTTGCAGACGCTGCCTCAGCAGGGGATGATGTTCTTCGGCCATACCTTCCCTGAGGCGGCCGCACCCGATCGTCTCCTCTCCAGCCGGCGAGAGACGTTCGTCCTTGGTGCCATCTGGCTTGAAACTCTGTATACGCCTGGCCATGCTCCAGGTCACCTCAGTTTCTTCATGCCTGAGCAGCGAATCGTCTTCTGCGGTGATGCGCTCTTTCGGGGCAGCATCGGACGGACGGATCTGCCTGGTGGCGACTACGATCAGCTCATGCGCAGCATTTTCAACCAGCTCATACCGCTCGGTGACGACGTCGTCGCACTGCCAGGGCACGGAGAACCGACGACGATTGGAGCGGAAAAACAGAGCAATCCATTCCTTCTGTCTTGGCGCGGTCTGCCGTGATGAAAGCACGAGCGCTGGCTCTCAGCACATGAAACACATTCTCATGATCTTCCTCGATGGCGTCGGCTTAGGGGAAGACGATCCAAAGATCAACCCATTTGCAGCGGCGAACACGCCAACACTGAACGCGCTGGCCGCAGGGCACCGCTGGCTGCGCACCACCGGGAGACAGTCAAGTGAGCGTGCGGTCTTCGTGCCAACCGATCCGCGCATGGGCGTCCCTGGCAGACCGCAGAGTGCATCCGGCCAAGCAGCGATCCTCACCGGCCGCAACGTCCCGACTTTGATCGGCACCCACTTCGGTCCGCGCCCCAACGCAGCGATCCGTGCACTGCTGGCGGAGGACAACTTCTACAAACAAGTGCTCGCGCATGGGATGTCTGCGGCACTCCTCGAGGCCTATCCTCCACGCTGGCACGAAGCTGTCGATCGCGGCAAACGGCTGCGCGCCAGCTATCAAGAGGCGCCGCACACGGCCGGTCTGCCGATCTTCACCGAGAAAGAACTTTACAACGGCGATGCGCTGGCGGTCGATTGGACAGGTGAGGGCTGGCGTTCACAACTCGGCTACACCGACAGCCCCATCTACACGCCTTTTGAAGCCGGTGTCAAGATGGTCGAGCTGTCGCGCCGGTATCATTTCGCGTTCTTCGCCAACTGGCTCACGGATACCATCGGACACCGCGGCACCGTCGCCGATGGAGCCGGAATGCTCGAATTGTTCGATGCTGTCATGGCCGGCGCGCTGGCGACTTGGCACGATGACGAAGGCCTGATCGTCATCGCCAGCGATCACGGGAATTTGGAAGACATGCGCCACGGCAAGCACACCGAGAATGATGTTCCAACAGTCATCATCGGCTCGGAGCGCCAGGCGTTCGCCGCGGGTCTCGCTACACTGGCAGACATCGCTCCGCGTATGGCCAGCTACCTTTTCCGCCCATGATGCCAATCTCGCTCTAATGCGGCGGCAGTAAACTTTTGGCCATTGCCGATACCCATCGATTGAGGTTTTCATGTCCAATGAAGTCGATCCACAGGCTATGCGCAACACAATGCGCTTGTGGGCCAGCGGCGTTTCTATCGTCACCACCGCCGCAGACGGCCAGCGCGGAGGCTTGACCGTCAGCTCTTTCACCTCGCTGTCCTTACAGCCGCCGATGATCCTCGTCTGCCTGCACAAAGACTCACATGCTATCCCGCTGATCGAGCGATCCGGCGTTTTCGCCGTGTCAATCTTGAACGCCGAGCAGGCGCACATTTCCGACCGATTCGCCGGTCGAATCCCCCTCCAGCACGACTCGCAGCGTTTTGACGGCGTCAACACATTCGCAGCAGCGACAGGTTCCCCAATCATCGAAGGCGCTGTCGGCTGGGTCGATTGCAAGGTCGCGCTGCGCCATGACGGCAGCACACACTGGATCTACATCGGCGAAGTGGTGGCTACCGGCAGCAGCAGCGAACGAGCACCGCTGCTTTACTACGACCGCGGGTATCGATCGCTTCAGCCAGAGATCATCGGAGGTTGAGGGCCGCTGCCCCGCCCTTGAACTCATATCTAGCCTACCCTACAATACTCGCCGATTTGAGTACTAAAACGGATCCTCATGTTCGAGCAGCTCACGAAACGCCTGCAGGATACTTTTGACAACTTGGGCCGTGTCGGCAAACTGACCGAGCGCGACGTAGACACTGCCATGCGCGAAGTTCGCATGGCACTGCTCGAAGCCGATGTGTCGTTGTCGGTGGTCAAAGATTTCGTCAAGCGCGTCAAAGAGCGGGCGGTCGGCGCTGAAGTCGCCAAGAGCCTCAAACCCGGCCAAATGGTCGTCAAGATCGTCCATGAGGAGCTGCTCGCGACACTGGGTGAACCGGGTCGGCTCGACTTCTCTGGCAGTTTCAAGCCGCACGTCATCATGCTCATCGGCTTGCAGGGGTCGGGTAAGACGACCACCGCGGCCAAGCTCGCGCTGCATTTACGCCGAGCCGGACGCCAGCCGTTTCTGATCGCCGCCGATACATACCGCCCTGCCGCTGTCGATCAGCTCGTCACCCTGGCCAAGCAGATCCAGGTTCCGTATTACGAGGAGGGCGTCAGCGCCTCCCCGCCCGACATCTGTGTACGCGGTCTGAAGGCAGCCCGCGAGGCAAACGCCGCCGTCGCCATTCTCGATACGGCAGGGCGTCTGCAGATCGACGAGACGCTCATGCGTGAGCTGGAAGAAATCAAGCGCCGCACCACCCCAGCCGAGATCTTGCTCGTCGCCGACTCAATGACCGGCCAGGAAGCTGTCAATATCGCCCAGGGCTTCAACGAGCGTATCGACATTACCGGGTTGATCCTGACCAAAATCGATGGTGACGCGCGCGGCGGCGCGGCGCTTTCCATGCGTGCTGTGACCGGCGTGCCGATCAAGTTTCTCGGTACGGGCGAAAAGCTCGACGGCTTTGAGGAGTTTCACCCCGACCGGCTGGCGTCGCGCATTTTGGGCATGGGCGATGTGCTCACGTTGATCGAGAAGGCGCAGCAGGAATTCGATGAGCGAGAAGCGTTAAAGCTGCAGAAAAAGCTGTTGGAGAACCAGTTCACGCTTCAGGACTTTCTCGAACAGCTTCAAAAGATCAAACGCATGGGTTCGATCACCCAGCTCATGGGGATGATCCCCGGCCTAGGCCGACTGGCTGACCAAATCGACCAAGACGAGATGGAAAAACGCATCCGGCGCGTGGAAGCCATCATCAACTCGATGACCTACGCCGAGCGCAGCAATCCGAAGATACTCAACGCCAGCCGTCGCAGGCGTATTGCGGCAGGCAGCGGCGTCCAAGTCCGCGATGTCAATGATGTCCTGAAGCAGTTCCAGGAAATGCAGACACTCATGGGTCAGGTGCGTAAAGGCCGCTTCCCGGGCATGCGGGGGCTGCCGCCTGGCTTTATGCGCTAGGGAAACCTCCCTACCGCGACTGAGTCACATTTGTGCCAGTGGCTCCCAGCTCGAAGCGAGCTCCAGGGAGCGCAATTTGCAAGGAGCAAACGCTAATGGTTCGTATTCGTTTTCGCCGCATGGGGCTGAAGGGTCAGCCGAGCTACCGCATCGTGGTGACCGATCAGCGCAGTCCACGAGATGGTCGCTTCATCGAGATCATCGGATTTCACAATCCGCGCACGGAACCCGCAACCGACATTGTCAAAGAGGACCGCGCGCTGTACTGGCTGAGCGTTGGCGCCCAGCCGACCGATGCCGTGCAGCAGCTCTTCAAGCGCACAGGCACACTGGCACGCTTCGAACGTCTGCGCAAAGGTGAAGCGATGGAAGCCCTGGTCTCCGAAGCCAGTGCTCAGTATGCGACGCAGGAAATCAGCCCGAAGACACGTTATCCTTCCCCCGCATCTGGCCAGTCGAAGTGGAAAGCCGCTGAACGTGCCGCTGCCGCTGCTGAAGACGCAGCCAAAGAGGGCTGATCATGCAAGATCTGATCGAGTACATCGCGACCAGCCTGGTCGATGACCCTGCAGCCGTCAAGGTGCGGAGGCGTGAAGCCGGTTCGACGATCATCCTTGAGCTGCGAGTCGCCCAAGAAGACGCTGGCCGCATTATCGGCAAAAGCGGACGTGTCGCGAACGCCATCCGCGCCCTGCTCAAAGTCACCGAAGCCGACCAAAAAGGTAAGCGTGTCATCCTGAAGATCATTTGAGCATGTCGCGGGAACGCTCCCATCCGGACTACCTTCTCATTGGCGAGATTCTGCGACCGCACGGCATTCGTGGAGAGCTGCGCATGCGCGTGCTGACCGATTATCCTGAACGGATCGCCTTAATGGAGCGGGTCTGGCTCGGCACCGACGAGACGGGCAGGAACGCAGAGGCTTATCCATTAGAAAGCTCACGGCTGCACCAAAACTATGCCCTGCTCAAGCTAGTGGGCATTGACGATCGCACCCATGCCGAAAGGCTGCGCGAGCTGTTCGTCTTCGTCGAATTCGACAAAGCTGTCCCGCTCGAGGACGGTGAGTTCTACCTCTTCGAGCTGCTCGGCCTGCAGGTAGTGACTGTCTCCGGCGAGACACTGGGTGAGTTGGTCGATGTGATCGAGACAGGCGCGAACGATGTTTATGTCGTTCAGGGGCAAACCTATGGTGAAGTCTTGATCCCCGCCATCGAAAGCGTGATCATCAAGACCGACATCGAAGGCGGACAGATCACAGTTGAACTGCCTGAAGGTCTGCTGCCCCCAGCGAAGGGGTAGAAGCAGCCAGTTAAACCTGTAGATAAAGCAGCAGAGCGTCTCGTGTAGACGCTCTGCGCGCATTTACGGGTGTTAACGTAGTGGGCGGAAATCACCCGTCCCACCAAACGGGTCCTCGTCCGCCGGCGGGCGAGGCGGCGCAGCCGGCGGGCTGAGCGGCGGCGGCACAAGCGGACGCATGCCAGGTGACTGCGGAGACGGCGTGAACGCCGGGGATGGCGCCGGGAAGCTCGGCGCAGACGGCATCGGCGATCCGAACGTCGGATCAGCCGGCAGCGGCGCAGCGGGAGACATCGGAGCATAAACTGGTGCTGGCGTTGCAGGCACGGCGGCTGCCGGGATCGGCTCTGGTGCAGCGGGTACGCCGCCCGGCTGTTTACGCCAGGCAGCCAGCTCAATCGTCAGTTTTGTGAAATGGCTGCCCGGCGGCAGGGCACCATCACCATACTCGACTTCGACGATCCTCGCCTGCAGCCGCAGACTCGCAGTCTCCAGCACAGCGACTGCGCCCGGTCTAG
>CAYTME010000004.1:33411-36762 GCA_964438415.1 uncultured Pleurocapsa sp.
CCAGTTTTGCGCGCAGGCCGGGATCGTTGTAGGCGTACTCACTGGCAAACACATGCGTCAGTGTGCGGACAAAATCATCTTTGTCGAACAACCAGACCTCGACCGCCGTCACTTTGGCCGCGTCGCCCACGCCGATCACTTCCGAGATGCCGGCACCGCATTCACCCAAGAATTTCTCGTTTTCATCCTCGATGCTGAATGAGTCATCAAACTGACCTCGTCCAGGAAGGTAGACCGACATGCGCTGCATCAGCGGCTTGCCGTAACTTGTCGTGGTGAAATCTGTTCTAAATGCGGCTTCGGCCTCCCGGCGAGCTGTCATCTCCTGCCGAACCTGTTTGACCGCATCATCCGAACCGGCGGGCGCGCGTCTGCGCAGCAGCGGCTCGATCAGGTTGGGATAAATGAAAAGGCCATACAGCCAGGACAAGACGACGAACACTAAGGCGATTAGCAGCGCCGCGATAATGAACGGCAGCAAGTTGCCCACCAGGTTAGGCTGCGGCGCGGGTGTACCGGCCCCAGCCGCCTGTGCATATGGCCGAATCGCTTGCAGCCGCGCTGCGTTGACACTTGGGTCATTGAGCAGTCGATCGACCACGCTGAGCGGATCATCGATCTGCGCCAAAAGCGTCGTCACCTGCTGGCTGACATCCGCGTTGGCAGCAGCATTCGCATCCGCCAGCAGCAGCACCCACGTATCCTGCCAGGATTGGTGCAGGCTGTTGGGGTCTGCATCGTAAAAGACGATCGGCGCCAGCCAATAAGCCCAAAGTAGACCCAACACGACGCCGACAATCAAGGCACCAACGACCGCGCGGCGCGGTGTCACCCGTTCAAGCAAGACCTTGTAGAGGCCGTTGTAGCTATCTTGAAGCCACTTGATCATCGCGCCGCCTTTCATCCATGAGTGATCCAATGCCGAGATCGGAGCGTACTTTGAGCATACCGCTCCTCATCCATAACTGCAGCGTTGAACCCGGAAAAGTCTCCGCTCATTATACTATACTGCTTCACTCCATGTGCGCAATCACCGCCGCTAAGCACGGTGCTGCTGGATTGCACGCAGACCACTTCCCACTCAAGTTCAGGCCGACTCGGCGCTGGCCTCTAAACTCTCGATCCGATGTTGGCTGCCGCAGCGCGTGCATACGGCGGTTTTCCGGCTCTGTGCCACCATCAAGCCTCCGCAGTTCGGGCACGGCTGCGGCAGAGGCCGCCGCCAGCTCGTAAAGTCGCAGTCGGGGTAGCGTGAGCACCCGTAGAACGTGCGTCCTCGCCGCGAACGCCGCACCACCAGCTCTCCGCCATGCGGCTGACCACAGCTCGGACATGCCACGCCCAGCCGCTCAAGCCACGGTTCCGTGTATGTGCAGTTAGGATAGTGCGAACAACCGATAAACTTGCCAAGCCGACCGTAGCGTACAAGCAACGCGCTGCCACAGACGGGACAATCGCGACCGACCTGCTCAACCTCCTTGACGACCGGCATTTGGTCGCGTGCCTGGATGAGCTGGCTGGCAAATGGCGAGTAAAACGCGCCCAACATCGGCCGCCACTCCCTTTCACCCTCCGCGATCTCGTCAAGCTGATCCTCCATGCGCGCCGTGAATTGGTAATCCATGACCTGAGGGAAATAGGCTTGCAGCAGATCGGTCACTGTCTTACCCGTCTCGGTCGGATACAGACGTTTATCATGCTTGATCACATATTCTCGATCTTGGATTACACGCACAATCCAGGCATACGTACTCGGACGTCCGATCCCGTATTCCTCCAGGGTGCGCACCAGGCTCGCTTCGGTATAGCGCGGCGGTGGCTGTGTGAAATGCTGCTCCGGCAGCAAATCAAGCAAGTCAAGCCGCTCTCCCGCTTTCAAATCGGGCAAAATACGCCCCTCGTCTTCATCGACCGCCGAGTCTTCATCGTGTGCATCTTCGTACAGCGCCAGAAAGCCGGGGAATTTGAGCGTGCTGCCCGACACCCGGAATAGGTATGGCCTAGCCAACCCCTCTCCCGCCTCGATTTCCACGCGCATGGTGTTATAGAGCGCATTCGCCATTTGGCTGGCGACAAAGCGCTGCCAAATCAAGTTGTACAGCTTAAACTGATCGGCTGTCAGATAGCCTTTGATGCTCTCCGGTGTATGGGCGACCACCGTCGGACGGATCGCTTCGTGCGCCTCCTGCGCATTCTTCGCGCGTGTGCGATACTGCGGTGAACGCGAGGGCAGAAAAGCCGCACCGAACCGCTCCTGAACGTACAAACGGGCCTCTGTCTGAGCTTGAGGTGAGACCGTCGTGCTGTCGGTGCGCATATACGTGATCAGGCCAACTGACCCCTCGTGCCCGAGGAGGATGCCTTCATAGAGTGACTGCGCGATCGACATGGTGCGCTGCGCGCTGTAGCCGAGACGACGGGACGCCTCCTGCTGAAGCGTGCTCGTCGTGAACGGAGCCGACGGTTTGCGGCTCCGCTCGCCCCTCTTGACATCGCTGACGGTGAAGACGCTGCGCCGCAGCCGTTCGAGATGCGGCGTCACATCCGCTTGTGACTCGAATTCGACGTCCTTGTCATCGATCTTGACCAGGCGCGCCACAAAAGGCCGCATTTGGTCTCGAGCGGCAGTATCCGCTTTGCGCAAACGCGCATCGAGCGTCCAATATTCTCTGGCGGTGAAGTTTTCGATTTCACGCTCACGATCGACGATCAAGCGCACAGCCACACTTTGCACGCGCCCCGCCGACAGCCCATTGCGGACTTTGTCCCACAGCAGCTCGCTCACGGGATAACCCACCAGCCTGTCCAAGATGCGGCGCGCCTGCTGCGCATTGACCAGATTCATATCGATTGTGCGTGGATGGTCGAACGCTTCCCGCACTGCCGCGGGGGTGATCTCGTTGAACGTGACGCGCTTCATGCGGCTCTCGTCCGCCTCGGTCGCCGCAATCAGATGCCAGGCGATCGCCTCACCCTCACGATCGGGATCGGTGGCCAGGTAGACCTCATCGGCAGCCTGCACCGCTGCTTTCAATTCCTTGACGACCTGACGCTTGTCATTCGGAACACGATACTTCGGCTCGAAGTCGTTTTCGATGTCAACAGAAAGCTGAGAAGACAGCAGATCGCGCACATGGCCGACGCTCGCCTTCACCGTGTAACCTTTGCCAAGATAGCCGCTGATACTGCGCGCCTTCGCTGGCGACTCCACGATCACCAGTTTGCCGATCGATGGTTTTGACTGCTTCGCACTTCTTGCCGATTTGGCTGTCTTTGCAGCTTTCTTTGCTGGCGAAGATACGGACGATTTGAGGCCGCGGCGGCTCTTCGCGCTAGCTTTTTTGCGACCGT
>CAYTME010000004.1:36777-38322 GCA_964438415.1 uncultured Pleurocapsa sp.
GCTCGCCGACTGGATCTCTGGGCGCGGCAGACCCTCATGTGCCTCGGTCGCCCCCATGCGAAAAAGACTGGTCGAGCAAACGACACAACGCCCCTTCATCGCCGGGGTGCCCGCGGACGTGAATACCGCCACAGCATCGGTCATTTCGCGTTTGGTTTTGCACTTCACGCAGTATGCTTCATAGCCCATGCGTTTTTCTACACACCTAATTGATAATGCTTCAGAGATAGTTGAGTTTGCCGGATGCCCTCAGACGTTCCACAGCCACTTTGACATCCTGCGAGCGCTCACGCGCGCAGATGAGCAGGGCGTCATCGGTTTCGACAACAACTAAGTCGCGAACGCCGATCGTCACGACTAGCTTGCCAGCGTAAACGAGGGTGTCCTTCGTGTCAACTGAGACCCAGTCCCCAGCCTTGCCGTGCAAACTATTGCCATCGCCGTCAAGTTCGAGCACCTCATAGAGCGCGCTCCAACTGCCGACATCACTCCACCCGATATCGACCGGAATAACCAACATGCGATCGGCATGTTCCATGACCGCATAGTCGAGTGATTTCTTGTCAAAAGTTTCCCACACGGCTCCGAGCACATCGCTGTACGCTGGCGTATCGACAGCAGCCGCGATCCGCACCATGTTCTCATGGTAGCTGGGATACTGTCGAGCGAATTCCGCGATCGCGCGCTCTGCACGCCAGATGAACATGCCCGAATTCCACGAGTATTCGCCAGAGAGCAGAAACTGCTGCGCCTTTTCCAACCCCGGCTTCTCTGTAAAACCGAGGGATGTATAGGCTTTCAGACCGTCCACTGTTGAGCGCAGCTCTCCTCTACGGATGTAGCCGAAGGCGGTCGATGGCATCGACGGCGTGATGCCAAGGGTGACGATCTCGCCCGACTGAGCCAGCTCATATGCCGCTGCGAGCACTCTGCGAAAGCCTTCTTTATCGCCAATATGATGATCGGCGGTCAGCAGAGCAATAGTGGCCTCCGGGTCGCGCTTGTGGATGACGGCAATCCCAAGTGCCGCGGCAGGTCCGCTGTCACGGCCGCTCGGTTCAAGAATGAAGTTCTCCGCTGGAATCTCCGGGGCCTCCTGCATCAGCAGCGAGGCATACCGTTCCCCAGCCACCACATAGATGCGGTCGGGTGTGAACAGCGGTGCCAGGCGCGTTACGCTGACACGAAACATCGACTCGTCCTCTACCAGAGGCAGAAACTGCTTCGGCGTACTTGCTCGGCTCATCGGCCAGAGACGTGTGCCACCGCCGCCTGCCATGATCAGCGCGTAATAATGACGCATATCGTGGTAACCTCAGGACAAAATGCCGGGATGATCAATCACTTCGGCAGTATTGCATGTGACCGACATTCCGCGCAAGCCCTTTCAGCTCAAGCAGTGTCAGCGTGCTACTAAGCTGCGGGATTGTCAATCCCGTCAGGCGCGCCAAGTCGTCGATATGCACAGGCTCCGCGCTCAAACTGCCAAACACCCGCTGTTCGGTCGCATCCTCCGGCACAATTCGCTGAGCTGCGCGTCGTGTC
>CAYTME010000004.1:38372-42835 GCA_964438415.1 uncultured Pleurocapsa sp.
CTTTGCACCGTCCTGAATCAGGCGGTTCGCACCTACATGGGACATATTGAAAATATTGCCAGGAACCGCAAAGACATCCCGCCCCTGCTCAGCGGCGCTGATCGCTGTTATCAAAGCGCCGCTGCGCTCCGGAGCTTCCGCGATCAAAACACCCAATGAAAGACCGCTGATAATCCGATTTCGACGCGGAAAATGGCGCGCTTCCGGTGCCGCACCCAACGGAAACTCGCTGATAACAGCCCCCGACTGCGCGATGCTTGCCGCTAGCTCGATATGTGCTGATGGATAAATGCGATCAATGCCGCTGCCCAAGACCGCAATAGTGCGACCACCACCGTCGAGCGCGCCACGATGTGCTGCAGCGTCGATCCCTTGCGCAAGACCGCTGACGATGGTGACGCCCTGTTCTGCCAGCGCTTTCGCCAGTCGATAAGCGGCATCACGGCCGTACTGGGTGGCGCTGCGCGTGCCGACGATCGCGAGCGCCGTTTCATCGGCATCGACCAATGTGCCCCGCACATACAACACAGGCGGCGCATCCGGAATGGCTTTCAGCAGTTGGGGGTAGGCGACATCCGCCAGCGTGACAAGGTACGCACCGGCCTGGCGCACCCGCGTCAATTCGGCATCCAAATCCAGCCGTCTGCGCGCGGTGAGGAACTGGCGCAGCACCTGCTCCGTCAGACCTGCTGCGCGCAGCGCAGCTTCAGGTGCCGACCATGCCTCCGCCAGTGACGAAAACTGCTCGCTCAGGAGCCGAATACGCTTCGGCCCCATGTGGGTGACCAGACTGAATCCCAACCAGTACTGCGCCTCGGTCACAGCGGTTCCCCAATGCGTCACACCGCCCTTCGACGATCAGCATAGCAAGCGGCAGGGCACAGCGCCAGCCGAGGCATATGAAGAGGACGACCGCGTCGGGTCTTCTTACATGCCAGCACGCACTCAATGGATCGATTTGATGTGAAAGACAACTGTGCCCGATGGTGTAGAGACCCTGACCTTGTCCCCCTTCTTATGACCGAGCAGCGCCTTGCCAACCGGGCTTTCATTCGATATCTTGCGCTCAGATGGGTTCGCTTCGGCGGCACCCACGATCACGTAAGTTTCCTCGTCATCGTAGCCCTCTTCCACGATCGTCACCTGCGCCCCCAGCGCGACGATCTCGTTGGCACCATCGTTCTCGATCAGCACAGCGGAGCGCAGCAAATTCTCCAGGTACTTGATGCGCCCCTCGACGAAGGCCTGCTGTTCCTTCGCATCGTGATAATCGGCATTCTCTTTCAGGTCACCTTGAGCCACAGCCTCCGCCAGCTTCTGCGCCAATTCAGGACGACGCACGGTGAGCAGATGTCCTAACTCACGCTCCAGTTCTGCCTTACCTTCCGCAGTCAAATAGGTGGCATTCGTCATGGTGCTTTCCTCATTCCTCTTCATGCCCTATCAGTGAAGCGCAGCAGCTCACACCATGCGGGTGACTAGCGATTGAGCGTCACCCGCAGCCAAGTTGTTCGATTGGGATAGACATATACGATCTGACGAAAACGCACCCGTCCGGCATCTCCGACGGTGACCTCATAATAGTTTGCCGGCAGATCGCCTAACACAAAATTCTCGTTGAATACGGGATCGGGATTGACCGAGTCACCCGCGTAGCTGAAGGCATAATAGGAGTTGTCACGGCTGACAACCCGCAGCGACACATCGAAAAGACGATTGCCGTTAGCATCTTCTACGATACCTGCCAGCGTCCCGAACGTTGGATAGGGCCGGATCCACAGCACAGGGTTGCGAGTCGCACGATAGCTGTACGGCTCAGCCACCCGCACCTCGAAATGCAAGTGCGGCCCCAGCGCCACGCCGGTTCCGCCGACCGTCCCCAGGCGATCTCCACGCGCGACCGTTTGACCGGTCTGCACAGCGACAGTGTCCATGTGCCCATACAGTGTGAAAACGCGCTGCCCTTCTGGCGATAGGATGTTGTGCTCGAGAACGACCAGTCGCCCATAGAAATTCGTCGTCGGTCCGAACTGGGTCGTCAGATCATCACCGGCGTAAAACACGGTCGCGTTTTCCACTGCAAGGATCGGAGTCCCGGTCGGGTTTTCCAAGTCTATGCCATGATGAATCTGCAAACGCCCGCCGTTGGTTCCGCCGTAGGGATACACGGGGCTGGCCCAGTCACGACCGCCGCTCGCAATCGGGCGCCCGAACACATAATGATCCGCGATCTGCGCCGCAGGATTCGGCGGCGGCGGAGTCCAAGTCGGCGCAGGCGTGTTGTTCGGATCGGTAGCAGGATCAGTTGGTGTCGCCGAGGGAATGGGTGTCCCCGTCGGTGGAATCGATGTTTGTGTGGGTGTTGACGTTGGCGTGAGCGACGGTGTAATCGTAGCGGTTGCCGTCGGCGTGTATGTCGCGGTCGGGGGCAGTGTCGGCGTGCTGCTCGGTTGTAGGTTCGCCGTTGGAAAGAGTGTTGGCTGAGAGACGGTGGAGATCACCGCCGCTGAAGAGCTGCCAGAGGAGGGCAGCGTCGCGGCAAAAGGCGTGCGTTCAACGGCTGGCTGGCATGCAGCCATCAGCAGGAGTACCAAAATCCAGAGTCGTCGCAGCATGACCTTCACTCAAACGCTAGGGGTCGATAGTCACCGGTAACGTGCCCCAGTCGGAATTCCAGAATATTGTCCCGCGACTGCGCTGGGAGCTGTAAATCCTCCAGTGCATAGTCTAGCAAAGCCATTTCCGGTATCAAGCCGATCAATTCTGAACGCGTGACTGAGACGCCGTGAGAAGCGGCCTCATCGCGCACGGCACCCATCACCGCATGTAATGATGTCTTGCGAAAATCCGTCAGGTTCATCGACACCTGCGCCGATCCGCCGACCAGCAGTCCCAACGCCTTGAGCGCGGGCAGCCCCCCACCCGAGGTACGAATTGTGCGCGCGATCTGTTGAGCGATGGTGACATCGTCGGTATCGAGGTACACATTGAACGCGATCAGTGGGCCGCGCGCCCCGATGACAACCGCTCCCGCCGGACCAAGTTCGGCTGGACCATAATCGGGCTGCCAATCTGGCTCCATGATCCGCAGTTTGAGCGCTTCATATCCACCGCGGCGGATGAAAGCAAGATCGCCGCGTTCTGGACGCTGCGCCGCCGCTTCGTACATGTACACCGGCAGGCTGAGTTCACTGCCGACTCGCGCACCAACCCGATGCGCCAAAGCTGCGCAGTCGGCGAGGGTGACCGCACGAAGCGGCACGAACGGCACGACATCCGCAGCGCCAACACGTGGATGAACACCCTGATGTGCGGTGAGGTCGATGCATTCCGCGGCGGCTGCGATCGCTCGGAATGCCGCCTCTGCTGCGTCATGCGGTCTCCCAACCAGCGTCAGAACCGAGCGGTTGTGATCGGCATCGCTGCTCACATCGAGTATATGGATCGGGACAGACGCAGCCGCCGCGGCGATCCGCTCGATAACATCACGACGTCGACCTTCACTGAAGTTCGGCACACACTCGACCAGCGCATCCATCTACCTAGTCCTCATCACCGACGAATTCAGGTGGACTGCCCGGAGAGCGCAGCGTCGGCTCGGCAATGGTGGTATCGAGCGCACGCGCCGCCATCATGATCAGCGCCCCTTCGTCGAGCACCTGCCCGTTGAGCTGGGCATACATGCTTGGGTTATCGACTGGATCGACCGCATATCGCCAGCGTCTTTCCCCGGCTTCGCGCAGCACCGAACGACAGTGTGTGCAGTGGATGAGATGGCGCAGACGTGGAATGCCCAGCATACGAGCACGTTTCGTCTCCATCACGAGGTGCCCGCGCCGACACACCGGACACGTCTTGATAAAAAAACCATTCTGATAGCGATCGGCTGCCTGAGCACCGCGCCAGTACAACGCGGCATAAAGGCCGAATGCCACTATCAGACCAATACCAGCGATCAGCTCGACCGGGAAACGTTCCGCGCCGGGTTCCCCGTCGGCCACGAAACCTTGGGTCTGAGCAGCATCGGTCACCGGAGTAAGATCGATCGCCCTAGCCACCAACGCGTCAGCGGGGGTTGCGGTATCAGACATCGCCAGCGTCGCTGATGGCGCCGGCACAGTTGTGGGTGATGACGGGGTCGTTGGCGACACCACCATGATGAATGTCGTGCTGACGACCGCGGCTTCTGCGCGCTCAAACGGTGTGATTGTAGGCGATGCAGACGGCGCGGCTAATGTGTACGACGGGCTTGATGTCGGTGTGAGAGTCGGAGAGACTGTCGCCGTTTCGGTGTTCGACGGCATGGCAGTCGGCACTGTCGTTTGCGAAGGGGCCTGAACAACCATAACAGACGACGGTGTGTCAGTCGGAGTCGAGGTCATGGTTGGGCGATCGGTCGCAGCTGCGGACTGCACCCTCGTCGCGGTCCAGGTTGGGGTCAAGCTGGACGTCACTGTCAGTGT
>CAYTME010000004.1:42845-49631 GCA_964438415.1 uncultured Pleurocapsa sp.
GGTTCGTTCAGTGGCTGTAAAGGTGGGAGCAGCCGTCCATGTCGGACTTGCCGGCTGAGTGTCGGTCGGCATGATCGACGCCGGTGCAGCGGTCGTGCTCGCACGGGTCGGACTTGGTGTTTGTGTCGATGTCGCCGATGGGCGCTCGGTCGGCGTCTCAGTTGACGTTGAGGACGGGCTTGCCGTAAAGGTACTGGTGAGCGTTGGGGGCGCAGTCGATGTGGGTGTGCGCGAGAAAGTCGCGCTGGGAGTCAGATTGCCGTGCTGCATGACTGGCAGTGACGACAGATCGACAGCCCAACGCACAAGCGGCCGCGAAATCCAACCGAAACCACCGTCAAAGCGGATCAGCACCCAGTTACTCTCGGCAGTTCTGCTGACCGGCTCAACCAGATCACCTTCGTAGAGGACGCCAAGGATCGGAAAGGAGAGACCAGGTCCAACCCGAATATGCGCGGCTTGGGTTCCGACCGCGACCCAACTACCCCCTGGCGTGGAAGTCGCCGGTGGAACATCGCGAGTCAGCGTGGATGCCGGAGGCAGTTCAAGGTCGGTCACGATGGGCAAACCTTGCAGATCGACCGTCCAGGAGACCAAATCGGCGCGCACCCAACCGAAACCAGCACGATAAGCCAGCAGAACCCAGGACGCCTCCTCGCTGCGTCCGACCGGAGAGACTTGATCGCCGCGCGAGAGACTGGCGACGGGGACGTAGAACTCTCCCGGCCCGCCGCGAACAAAAGCGCTTTCGACGATCACATAGCTGCCAGAAGGTGTCGATGTGACGATCGGCTGCGCCCTGAGAGCAGGCCCCATGATCAGGAAGCTCAAAAGCGCCCCTAGGACGAACAGCAGTCCCTCGCGTCGCAACCCGGCGTGCCGCGTCAATTCAGCCTCGCAGGCATTTACAAGACGAGGCGAATCTCACATCGCCTCGACGATGGTGAATGTCACTGGCGCGCCGATCGGGGCACCATTCGCGAGCAGTCGGACCGACCAAGTTCCAGGTGTGAACGTCACCACATCCGGTGTGATTGAGAACCAGAAGCAGAAGTCGGGGTCATCCATCTCGACGCTGAAGCTCCAGTTGTAGACGACTTGGCCGCCGACGCTCCACTGCGCGCTCAGCTCGGTACCAGCGCGGATGTTCAGCGCACGACCTGTCACATAGATCACAGCGACATCCGAGCGAAATTCTGAAGTCACGACCTCGGCACACCCATCGCTCGCACGCACCGATGCAGCCGCCTGCTGTGGTGGTGGAAACTCAGTGACCGCGCCGATCGCGCCTGTGCCAGTGTCGCCAGTCTGCAGTACGTCCTCACTCATCCCGTCCACACCGCTGACTAGCGGTGCAGACGGATCAGGTCCCTGCACGATCTGCTGCGTCGGTGGGATCGCGGCTCGCACAGTTGCCACCATGCTGCGATTGATACCGTCCATCATGGCCACGTAGGTCGCTCCAGAAGCGCTCGTCGCCGCCACCTCCGTACCGCGCGCCACCAGCGTCTCCGCGATGGCCGTTACCTCGACGGCGAGAGCCGTGCCCTCAGGAAGTGCCTCCGTCCCCGCCTCCGACATTTCTAGAGCAGCGCAGGCGGTCAAACTTACCAGAAAGATCAGCGCCAGCAAGCAAACCCGAGTCAACGGCTTGAACATATCCGCCTTTGCCACACCGAACGAGGTGTATGATAGCGAAGGGAAATTGAAACGCAAGCCTGCGTCGAGGCAGCGACATCAAGCTCGTGCTTGTCCATCAGCGCCTTGTCTGATACACTTATGTGGAGATGCCCCCGTAGCTCAGCGGATAGAGTGTCGCCCTCCGGAGGCGAAGGCACAGGTTCGATTCCTGTCGGGGGCACAGTGGTGTATCTCAACGAAGTCCTCCCAAACTCATCCGTATAAAAACAGCAACTATTTCAGCCAGCAGCTGAAACTTTTGTGCAGCATTCGTAAGATATCGTCGCAGAACACTGGCCGATAATTCACCCTGGTGCGCGATGCACAGCCTGCAATCCAGAATGACCAAAGTCACGCTAAGTGCCACCGGTCGCGTCGGAGTCTGTGGAGTCTGGCTGCTGCGCGCATTGATAGCCCTACTGCTCGTGCGCTCGTTTGCTCCCCCATCACCACGCGCCGTCTTGAGCGAGCCGCAGCAGGTGCAGACTGACCAGCCGCACGTCTGCGTCCACACACGATTGATGGAGGAAGTGGAAGAGTGGAAGACCCAGCGCATGCTTGAACTTGTGCGCGAAATGGGCGCGGCCACGATTGTTGAGTTCTTCCCGTGGGCCTACTTGGAGCCTGCGCAAGGTCACTATCACTGGGAGGCCGCTGACCGCATCGTTCGGCACGCGCGCAGCCAGGGCGTCCGCATCATCGCCCGCATAGGACTCGTCCCGGCGTGGGCACGACCGGCTGCAGAGGAGAGGCAGACCACCCTCAATGAGCTGCAAGTCGATGCGTTCCCAGCGTTCGCCAATTTCGTCGCTGCCTTTGCCGCACGCTACGCCGGCGACATCGCACACCTGATCATCTGGAACGAACCTAACCTCGCCTTCGAGTGGGGCTACCGGACGGTCGATGCAGCCGAATATGTGCAGATGCTGCGCATCGTCTACCAAGCAGCGCACCGTGCGAACCCCGACGTCATCATCCTGGCCGCGCCGCTCGCGCCGACACTGGAGCCGCCGGGAAGCCCCAACGGCCTGAACGACCTGCTCTATCTAGAGCAGATGTATCAAGCCGGTCTCGCGGAGGTATCCGACGCTGTTGCGATGCACACGTATGGATTTACCAGCCCACCGGATGCCGCCCCCGCTTTCGACCAGCTCAACTTTCGCCGTGCGGAACTTCTGTATGACATCATGCTGCGCTACGATGATGGTGAAAAGCCCGTCTACCTGACTGAAACGGGCTGGAACGACCACCCCCGTTGGTCGCTCGCTGTGCTGCCGTCACAACGCATCGCCTACACGATCGATGCGTTCGCCTACGCGCGCGATCGCTGGCCCTGGCTGGAGACGATGTGCGTGTGGGTCATGCGCTTTCCCGCACCGACGGGCGGCTACCCGGATGGATTCACGCTGGTCACCCCCGACTTTCAGCTCAAACCGATCTATTTCACCATCCAAGCCTTTGCGCGAGGCTGGGTTCAGGAGTCATCGCTGTGGCTGCCAGCCCCAGGCGCTTGAACCGAGAAGCCGGTGTTTACCTGATCATCGCTTTCGTGCTGATCGCGGCTGTGCTGGTCTCACGCGCGACACGAAACGAATCCGAACCATTGCTGCCACATGGCGCGCTGCGCGTCGGGATCGACCCGAGCTATCCGCCGCTCGCATTCTACGATGGTGACCAGCCGAGCGGTTTCGAGGTCGATCTCGCGCTGCTGCTGGCGCAAGAACTCGGCGTGTCAGCCCAGCTCATCGCCCTTGGTTACGACGGTTTGTACGACGCGCTCAAAGTCGATCGCGTCGATCTACTGATCGCTGCCCTATCTCCCGATCCGCTGCGCACTGCGGATGTCCGTTACAGCCTGCCCTATCTCGATAACGGTCTGCTGCTGGTTTCATCCGTCGCCCAGCCGATCCCATCCATGCAAGCGCTGAGTGGGGATACACTCGCCCTTGCCTTCGGCAGCAGTGGGGATACTGAAGCGCGCCGCTGGACGCGGCGCATCCGGCCGTTCACGACGCTGCCGTTTGAGACTCCATCCCACGCACTCGATGCCGTCCGGCTCGGCGCAGCACGGGCAGCACTGGTGGATGCGATCGATCTGGCCGTGTATGCGGTGGACCAGCGCGATTGGCAGTACAGCGCTGTGCACGTTACGCACCTGCCCCTGACGACAGCCGCCCGCGCTGACCGTGCGTCCCTCATCGAGGCGATCGATAGGCTGCTGAAGAAAATCGAAGCAGATGGGCGCTTACAGGAGCTGCGCCGACGCTGGCTGTCAGCCCGCTAGACTCAAGGATCAAACGCGGCTATACTCCCGTCCATGTACCATATTGGCATCGATGCCCGCCTCACTTACTACCGCACCGGCGGGATCAGCACGTATATCCGGCAGGTCATCGCTGCGCTCGAAACGCTCGACCAGCGAAACCGGTATACTGTGCTTCACAGTCGCAAATCCGATCACACCATCACAGATCATTTCACCCCCGCCTATCTCTGGACACCGGCGCACCACCGCTTAGAGCGGGTCATGATGGGTTTGGAAATCGCGCGGTTCAGATTCGATCTCCTGCACAGCC
Source organism: uncultured Pleurocapsa sp. (assembly GCA_964438415.1). GTDB lineage: Bacteria > Chloroflexota > Anaerolineae > Aggregatilineales > Phototrophicaceae > Flexifilum. Next base: position 47,102 of record CAYTME010000004.1, read on the forward strand.
CCGATTTCATCCCTCCCCGTTTCGGCGCAAAGCGGTACATCATCACCGTGCACGATCTGACGTTCTTCCACTATCCGCAGTTCCTCACCGCCGACGCACGGCGCTACTACAACGGCCAGATCGCGCAGGCTGTGCACCAGGCTGATCACATCCTCGTCGACAGCGAGGCGACTCGTTCCGACCTGATGGCGATGCTCGATGTGCCTGCCGACAAAATCACCGTCCACCTCCTCGGCGTGGACGCCCGTTTCAGGCCGCTCAGCGCCGAAGAGTGCGACACCTGGTCACGGCAGCTCGATCTTCGTCCGGGCTACATCCTCTTTGTCGGCACATTTGAACCGCGCAAAAATATCAGTGGTCTACTGGCAGCATACGCTCTGCTGCTGACCAGGCTGCCCGACGCGCCCGCGCTTGTTTTGGCCGGCAGCAGAGGCTGGCTCTTTGAAGAAACCATGCGGCTGATCACCCGTATGAATCTGCAAGATCGGATCATCTGGCGCGAAAATGTTGATCAGCGTTCCATGCCGGCACTGTACGCTTTAGCACGTGTGCTCGTGCTGCCGTCATTTTATGAGGGCTTCGGGTTGCCGGCGCTGGAAGCGATGGCCTGCGGAACGCCACCGATCGTCAGCAATCGCTCATCACTGCCGGAAGTCGTCGGCAATGTCGGACTCCTGATCGATCCAGATGATCCTGAGACCTTAGCGAAAGCTCTCGAACGCGCGATCATCGATGATGATTGGTACGAAACGCAGCGGAAACAAGCCGTGAGCCGTGCAGAGATGTTCACCTGGGAGCGCACAGCGCAGATCGTGCTGGACGCTTACCGAGCTTGCCTGTGAGGAGACAGATGCGGCTGCTCATGCTAACCAACGGCTTGCCCTACCCACCGCAGTCCGGGGGAGCACTGCGCGCTTACGGTCTCCTCTACTGTCTGTGGCGTGCTGGTCATCAAGTGACGCTGCTCAGCTTCGACGCGACACATCAGCCTCACCAGAAAACGCGCACCCCGCTTTCCGAACGCTGCGAAGCCGTTCATATCGTCGCCCCTCCCTCCCGCACCAGCGCTGACAGACTGCGTCATCTACTCATCAGCCGTCAACCTGATATCGTCCAGCGAATGCACAGCACGACCATGCATGCAGCACTCGAGCGTATCGCGCGGGCTGGGGACTTCGACGCCATTCAATTCGAAGGACTGGAGATGGCAACCTACATGCCTTTCGCGCACACGTTCGGTTTGCGCGCTCGCCTGATCTACGATGCATTCAACGCAGAATTCGCCCTTCAGCGCACCATCGCATCGATCGACGCAGCGGCTGGCAGCCTGAGCGGGCTGGCATCTGCCGCGTATTCACATATCCAGGCTGCGCGCATCCACGCCTATGAGCGGTCGCTGTGTGAGCTTGCCGACGCGGTGATCGCGGTATCGGATGAGGACGCGGCGCTCCTACAGCCACTGCGCGGCGCTCGGCCGATAGCCATCGTACCCAGCGGCATCTTCACCGCCGACTACAAACAGAACACCGCGCTTCAACTGGGGTCATCAGCACTCGTCTTCACAGGGAAAATGGATTACCGTCCCAATATTGATGCTGCAGTTTGGTTCGCACATGACATCTTGCCGCATATCACAGTGACCAGATCGGACGCGCGTTTTTGGATCGTCGGTCAAAAACCGACGGCAGCGATCGAAGCGCTTGCGGCCAATCCAACAGTCAGTGTGACAGGTGCCGTCTCGGAGATATCACCTTACCTCTACGGCGCAAGCGTTTACGTCGCGCCTCTGCGCATGGGCAGCGGTACGCGGCTCAAACTGCTCGAGGCGATGGCCTGCGGCTGCGCCATCGTCGCGACGCCGATCGCGGCAGCCGGGTTGGGAGATGCAGCACGCGGCAGCATGATCATTCGCAGCGGTGCCGAGGAATTCGCGGCCGCAATCGTCGACCTGCTGATGAACGTCGAGGAGCGCGAAACATTAAAGACAGCGGCACAACGCGCAGTGCGCGAATATTACGATTGGCAGACCTTGATGCCGCGCCTGCTCGCCGTCTACGAGGGGTTAGGTCTTGGATAGAGAGACGCTGATCGCCCGCAATCGCGCGATGGCGGAGGCTTTCCATCGACCTCCACTCAAACATCGCTTGCGCCGAGCCATCCTACAGCCGCTGGCACACCTGCCCGTGCCGAAGCGACGTGGACAGCCCAGCGAGCACATCCTGCTTCTGCGACCCGATCACTTAGGCGACGTACTGCTGACGACACCGGCCATCCATCAACTGCGAAAAGCACACCCAAACGCCACCCTGCACGCCCTGGTCGGCCCCTGGTCGGCGGAAGTACTTGCCAACAATCCCGACCTGGATGCTGTTATCACGCTGGCCTACCCCGGCTTCAGCCGCACGCCGAAGCGCAGCTTGCGCTCGCCCTATGAACTCGCCTTCAGCACCGCCCGTCTGCTGCGCCGACTCAGTTACGACAGTGCCCTCATCCTGCGTCCAGACCACTGGTGGGGCGCCTTCCTTGCGAC
>CAYTME010000004.1:49641-49932 GCA_964438415.1 uncultured Pleurocapsa sp.
TGGTTGCGCAGCTCGCGGCCATCCCAAAACGCATCGGCTATGCCTTGCCCGATGTCTCGCCGTTCTTGACGACGGCGCTCGCCCACCGCCATGAGCATGTAGTTCTACAGAGCGTCCGACTGGTCGATGCACTCAGCGGATCGGAAACCGTGCCCGATGCGCTGGAGCTGCGATTCCCCCTGCTTGAAACCGACCGCCATTGGATCGCCGGGTATCTAGAGACATGGTATATCGCTGAGCATGACCCTGTGATCGCCATCCATCCTGGCTCCGGCACATGGGCCAAGCGCT
>CAYTME010000004.1:49946-64562 GCA_964438415.1 uncultured Pleurocapsa sp.
GGAGGATGACCGTTGGGCACTTGTCGCCGATACGCTGCACGAGCAGCTCGACGTGCACATCGTCTTCACGGGCAGCGATCAAGAGCTGCCGATGATCAGCAGCATCGTCGCCCAGATGAGGCACACCCCCACCCTGCTGGTCGGCGATGCCAACATCGGCCAGCTCGCGGCATTGTATGCACGCAGTCTGGTCGTGATCGGGCCAGACAGCGGCCCTCTCCACTTGGCCGCAGCGGTCGGCACACCGACCGTCACGCTGTTTGGCCCCGCCGACCCGATCGAGTTTGGGCCGTGGGGACCGCCTGAGCGGCACCTCGTTCTGGCTTCGAACATCGGCTGCCGACCATGTCGCGTCCTCGACTGGGGCAGCGATCCAGCATCGAACCATCCATGTATGCGCGACATCTCTATAGGCCAAGTGCTCGAATGCGCCCGCCGCTTGATCCAGCGAGATCGCTTCGGCTGAGCGACGTCAATCCGGGATGATCACGCCGCTCAGATCTTCCTTCGACACGGGATAAGCCAGCTCCATGCCCTCCATCGCCTGGACTATCGTGCGCGTAATCACCAAGTCACGGTACCACTTCCGATTGGCTGGCACAATGTGCCAGGGCGCGTGCGGAGCATGGCAGCGGGTGATCGCATCCTCGTAAGCGCGCATGTAGTCATCCCATCGCTCACGCACCGGCAGATCGCCCAGGGAGAATTTCCAGTGTTTGGAGGGATCACGCAGGCGTTCCTCAAAACGACGCTTCTGCTCATCCTTGCTGATATGCAGATAAAACTTGAGGATCGTCACGCCGCTGTCGGCGAGCAGCCGTTCAAAAGCATTGATATGCTCATAGCGCTTTTCCCAGACGGCGCGCTCGACCAGCTCGTTGACCCGCACTATCAGCACATCTTCATAATGGCTGCGATTAAAAATCCCGATGAAGCCGCGCGGCGGCACCTGTTTGTGGACACGCCATAAGAAATCGTGGGACAGCTCCTCCGGTGTCGGCACTTTGAAGCTGACGACGCGAACGCCCTGCGGATTGACCTGATCGAACACCTTTTTGATCGCGCCATCTTTGCCGCCGGCATCCATCGCCTGAAACACGACCAGCAGCGCTCGCCGTCCCTGCGCGTAAAGCATCTCCTGCAACGCCGCCATGCGCTTCTCCAAGTCCCGCTCTTCCTCAGCCGCAGCGTCTTTGGTCAGCCCTTCGTGATAATCGGGATCATAGTCAGCAAGATGGACTGCTGCACCAAAAGGGGGCGACAGAAGCTGATGTGTCATTTTTCGGCATCCTTCCGATCGTGAGTTGAGTCTTGCGCGCCGCGTGGCTCCGCCATCCGCGTCGTTTCGTTGCGATAGGTCACCATGCCAGGCGCAGCGCCTCTGATCTTACGCACATGAACGCGCTGAGTCACATCGACCGGCGCCTTGGCATCGCTGCGCCGCGCGCTGTAGAAAGCCGCCAAACTTGCCGCAAGATCGATAACCGCCTCCGGAACTCCACGACCCTCTGTCTTGATGATCACGTGCGCTCCGGGAGCATCGCGCACATGCAGCCACAGGTCCCCTGGACTGCCCTTCTCGAACGTCACCTGTTCGTTCTGCCGACTGTTTCGACCAATCCAGATCACCCAACCATCAGGCGTCGTGACCCGCAGGGGCGCGCTGCGCTGACCACCGGCGACGCGACGGCGCTCGCCGCGCCAATACCCCGCCGCCTGCAGCGCCTGCTGCACATCATCGATGTCCGGCCAGCTCGAAGCCAAATCGAGATCGACGGCCAACTGCGCCAACAGAGCAAGCTCTCGCTCAGTCTGCGCGATCAATTCCGGCACATCGTCCAGGGCGCGTTTGGCCTTGTTATATCGCTCGAAATAGTGCTGCGCATTCTCCAGCGGCGTAAGCTGCGGATCGAGAGGAATCACCAGTTCTGCCCGATCGGGATCATATTGAGCGCGAAGTTCGGTCTGCCCAGGTGCCAGTGCGTACTGATAGGCCAGGATCAGCTCACCGCTCTGCCGCATGACCTCGCGCTCCGTGTCATCCGTCATCGACCGCTGGAGCGAAGCGAGCCGCGCCTTGAGCTTGGCCTCGGCCTCTCGAAGCGCCGCGCGCACCGGCTCTTTCGCGGCGTTGTAGGCATCCGGCCCAACAGCGCCGCCGTAATAGGCACACAGCGCATCACTCACTGATGTAGATCGATGCCAGCCGGCCAGCGCACGAACAGGATAGACGCTGTACGCCTCGACCGCGCCACCACGCTCGACAATACCTGGTTCCCACTCCCGGCGCAGCAGCGGCATGACCAGCGATTGGATGGCAGCGTAAACATCAGATCCCGCCACGTCAGCCGGCCTGACCTCGGCACTGCCCCCCGCGCGAAAAGCAGCCTCTCTTGCCAGCAGTGGGCTGAAACCCAAAAACCGTCCGGTGAGCGCTTGATGCAGCTTGCGCTTGGGATCTTGAGGTTCGGCGAGCATGTCCGTCACCACTTCGAGCGTCACCTGTGATGGATCGAGCTTGCCACTCTGAGGTGGCGGGGGTGAATACGGGTGTCCGGGTAGACTGACGCGGACGCGGTTCTCACTCGGATGCACCCTCCGCATACAATCGAGCACGATCCCGTCACGCACCAGCAGCACATTGCTGCGCCGCTCCATCGGCTCGACGATCAGCGCGAACGCTCCTTCTGCACCCTCAAAATCGAGCTGGACGATGCGCTCCCACGGCGGCTGGCTAACATGAGTCAGCAAGCTGCCCTCAATATTGCGCCGGAGCAGGAGACCTAACGGAGTTGGCTTCGGCAAACCGCGCCGCAGCCGCTCATCGACCAAGTGGATACGCGGCGTGCTGGGATCGGCGCTGATGTAGAGATAGTGCCGCTTGTGATGCGCATAGATCTCCAAACCGACCCCGGTCTCATCAACGTCGAGTACATCCTGGACGCGGCCTCCGACGATGGTGTCCATCAACTCATCGACCAACGCCGCCAGCGTGAATACGTCCAGGTACATACCGACCGTGCCTTACGCACTCACTGCGCGTCCGGCGAGAGCAAGTACGCGATCAAGTCGGCCAAATCGTCCTCGCTAATCCGTGTCGGGTAGTCCTGCGGCATCGAGCTGGGATAGCCCTCCACCGTATAGGCTGCGGGGTACAAAATCGACTCATACAGGTACGCCGCGGCACTCAACTCTGGCTTGCGTTCTGCGGCGCGTCCCGCAATGCCGACGAAAGCCGGCGCGATATTGTTTTCAACACCGATACGATGGCACGCAAAACAGCCGTAGGTCACGATATGCTGCTCCGCGCGATTGGGATCGCCGCGCTGGACAAGCGCAGCAGCGCGCGACTCCAGTTCGCCGATCGACGGTTCGCCCGCCGGAGTCGCAGGACTCACGCGCGGGTCGAACGTCAGCAGCTCAAACAGAAAGGCAGCAGCCACCAATACCAAAATGCCGAGTGCAATGTAGAGGGGAAGCCGAGATATTCGGTTGACTTTTTCTTGCGCCATTACGATGCCGTTGTACTCAAGCTAGAAGCAGTCGGTCGATGATCATCGCGAGGAACAGGAACGCAAGATACGCAGTCGAGTACTTGTAGGTCAGCTTTGCGGTTGCTTTATCCTTGCGTTTGATCAATTCAACAGACCAGTAAACGAGTCCGAAACCCAAAGCTAGCGCCGCGACCAAATAGACGATGCTCAGGGAGCCGATTAGGGGAGGCGCGATGCTCACGATCAGCAGCAGAATCGAGTAAACGAGGATCTGCCAGCGAGTGGACGCCTCACCATGCGCGACGGGCATCATGGGCACATTGGCGCGCGCATAATCGACATTGACGAGCAGTGCCAGCGCCCAACTGTGCGGCGGTGTCCAATAGAAGACGATCGCGAACAGAAGCCAAGCCCCAATATCGAGGCCGCCCGTCACTGCCGCCCAGCCGACAAGCACCGGCATTGCGCCAGCGCCGCCGCCGATGACGATGTTAACGCTTGTGTAGCGCTTCAGGAGTATCGTGTAGATGACGACGTAATAGATAGCACCACCCAGTGCTAAACCCGCCGCCGCCCAATTGACCAATACCCCCAAGATGAGCGTTGACCAAACGACCAAAGCCAAGCCGAACAGGAGCGCATTTACCGGCGCTATCCGTCCAGATGGGATTGGCCGGTAAGCAGTGCGCGACATCTTGGCGTCCATGTCGCGATCCAGGAATTGATTGATCACACTTGCGCCGGCTGCCGAAAGCGCTCCACCGACGATGGTCGGCAGCAAAATCGTCAGTGGGGGTATGCCTTTGGCTGCGATCACCATGGCCGTAACCGTCGTGAACAGCAGCAGAAGCACAATGCGCAGCTTGGTCAGTTCGAGATAGCTGCGCAGCGTCAGTGCCAAGCGACGCGGCGGCGCTAGCGTGCCAGAGCGGCTGACTGAGGTTTCCATCCCATCTCCTCACGGGGTTTGGTCGTGTTCATGGTCTCCACCACCGCCAGCGCCACCAGCGACGACCAGGTGAGCGCGGCAAGCCCGACATGTGCTGCTCCCCAAAGTGGCGCAGCCGATGTCAACACGAACAGCGCCCCCACACCAGCCTGCGCCAAGTAGACGACACCTGCAAAGATCGCCAGGGTGCGCAGAATCTGCTGCCGGCTCGTCCAAGCCTGATAGATCAGAAACGCGAGGGTCACGCCGAGACCGAGAACTGAGGCGCGATGCAGCCAGTGGATCGTTGCCAGCGGCCCCTGACCAAACGGAAGCAGACTGCCATTGCACAGCGGCCAATCATAGCAGGCCAAGGTCGCGCCGGCTCCGCGCACCAGTGCACCCGTCAAGATGATGACGAGCGACAGCGCAGCGGTGATATAGGCCAGAAGCGTGAAATTGTCTCGGTCGTAATGGGCAGCGGGGCGATACCCAGCCGTGACTGCTGCCGCGAGCAAAGAACCCAACAGCAGCATGGCGGTTCCCAAATGGAGCGTAACCGCTGTCGGGGGCAGATCGAGCACCACCACCAATGCACCAAGGGTGCTTTGCAATGCGAACAAGACAGCGGCAATCGCTGTGAATGTCAAGACGCGGCGGTTGTGCTGCCGGTACGCACGAATCGCGACTCCTAAGGTCGCAAGGCCGAACAAGCCGATGAGTACTGCAAATAAGCGGTGCAGCCACTCGATCCAAGCGGTGATATTGCCCAGCGGCGGAATCAACGATCCGTGACAGGTGGGCCATTCGTTGCCGCAGCCGAGTCCCGAGTCGGTCACGCGCACGACCGCACCGAATACGATCAAGCCGATGGTCATAGCTGCGGTCACGGCGACGAGATACAGGAACTGTCGTGACGGATGCTTTGCAGCCGTCTCCATGGATCACTCCTATCGCATTCTGCTGACGATGTTGTGCCTACTGCGAGGCCTTTGCGTGGAAGCCAGCACCCCCTATTCGGTTCTGGCTGGGGTCTTTTCGCTTTTCTGCCCGGCGCTTCCCCGCTTGATCCCACGATCCAAAAACCAAACGATCGCGGCGATCGTCAAGCCAATCCCGATCATGTTGAACAGCACGAAGCCAATTAAGAGGAAAAACTGCTCTGCTTTCCAGGGCAGGAAAGTTGTCCGCGAGGCATTGGGATCGGCAGTTTGCGTCAGCACCGGCAGCAGGCTGCCACCCTGATTGGCTATCAGCTGCGCCGTCAAACCCCCGCCGATAACGAGAAGCACCAGCAAACCACCGATTACGATCAAACGCTGCATGAGGCTTACTCCGCGCACTAATTCATTTGGCTGTGTTGAAGATAGCAATTGTACCTGCTCTCACAACTCCCTTCAACGCACTCCCGCGTTACTTTTTTGACTGGCGGGTCGCCTCGCTAGCGTATGCACTGTCGATGCTCTCCCGCTCGGTCTCCTCATCGGAAGACAACGCGACCCGGCGCGGCAGCACGAGGTGAAATGTCGTTCCAAGACCGACCTTAGTCTCAAATTCGAGACTCCCGCCATGCATTTCGGTCAGTGACTTGGCGATGTACAGCCCCAATCCCATGCCTTCGACCTTACGCTTACCATCTTGAGAGCGGAAGAAGCGGTCAAACACATGTCCGGCGGCTTCAGGTGCGATCCCACGTCCAGTGTCGCGCACATCCACATAGATATGATCGACATCTCCGTGCGCTTCAACCCAAACCCGGCCGCCCTCTCGATTGTATTTGATGGCGTTCGACACTAGATTGCTGATCACATGACCTATCCGTTCAGCGTCGACCAGTGCGAGGCCGATATCGTCCGCCAGCTTCGGTTCCACTTCGATCCCAAGCTGACGCGCCATTGGCTCGAGCAGTTGGACTTCGCGGCGCACAACCGACGCAAAGTCGCACTCGCCTAGCTGCAAAGGCTTGCCGGAGTCGATGCGTGCAGCCTCCAGCAGCACGTCAACTAGGCGATCCATACGCTGGGTCGTCTGCACAATACGCTCTAAGAAGACTAACTGCTCCTCGTTGAGCGGCCCCAGGTTTTCGACCAATTCGATGAAGCCGCGCACTGCGCCGATAGGCGTGCGCATTTCATGTGCAACGAAACGCAGGTTGTCGAGCCATGCGTCATTATTCGGCATATTGGTTTTCTTCCATACTGCAAAATAAAGCGGGCAGCACCGTGAGTGCATGAGCGATGCGTGTTCCGTGCCACGTCAGCAGCGAACCATCGCAAAGATGAATCGCGGCGCGGCGCGCTGCAGGCACATCGAGCTGCTCAAAGATGTGGGCGTGCTCAGAGGTGAAAGGGAACGGCTCGCTCGGCAGAAGAATGACATCCGGCTGAGCGGCCACCACCTCGCTCATCGTGATCCGTGGATAGCGTGTGTCGCGTTCAGAAATCCTGGGATCATCGGCTGGATATGCCTGCGCACCGCCCAAATCGGCTTGAAGCGGATAGCGTCGCTCGCGGTCAGCGAATACATTGGTGCCCCCACACACGCGCACCAGATCGTGGATGTAGGTATCGGCATTGAACGTCATCAAAGGATCAAACCAAATCGGCACGAACACACGGCATGGATGCGGTCGAGTCATCCCAATGCGTTCAACAAAATCCACTGTTTGTTCGATCAAACGCACGCGCGGCACCATGGCGGGTTCATCGAAAACGTCCATGATCGTCCACAGTAAATTGAGCGCCTCTTGCACCGTTTTCGGAAATGTAACCCACACCGCGATCCCAGCAGCCTGGAGCGCCTCGACATCTTCACGCCGATTCTCCTCGCGGTTTGCAATCACAAGATCGGGCTGAAGGGCATGAATACGTTCGAGGTCGGGGTTCTTGGTCCCGCCGACGCGCGGCAGATGGCGAACATGTTCGGCTGGAAATACACAGTAATCCGTCACGCCCACTACCCGACCGCCCAACCCGAGATCGAACAGAGACTCGGTCACGCTGGGCACCAGTGAAACCACCCGCTGTGGTGGAGAACTGACAGGTGCCTCCATCACATAGCGATAGCTTTTATCTTCCAACTATCCCCCCGAACGCCAACCACCCTTTTGATTATACGACGAAATATTATCTTGCGCTGTAGTGCTGTCCCAATGTCACCACGATCCGCTTTGCACCCCAGGTTTCCACGTGCCCCGACGGACCGAACACCATCGCAGTGCTGCTGCCGATGCTGAGCGCGAAAAGACTCGGCTGAGCGGTGAGGATGGGGCGAACCAGCGTCGTCAGATCGGATGTTTCAGGCAGCAGGATGGCATTATCCAACCAACCAAACCCTTTGTGATCCACGCCGCCGCTATCCACAGCTACCGCTGCAAATATCAAAGCGCTTGCTCCCTCCGCCAAAATCAACGCTCCACGGGAATAGGCCTGCTCGATACCCCTCAGAGCAGCACCGGACATGATCGAGATCGCATGTCCCAGGTCGGCCGCTGCTTCGAGTACGACGATGCTGGCTTCAGCGAGACGCCCTTCAATTGCCGCATCATCCTCCATCAAGAGATCGACGAGATACCCAGACGGTGCACCCAATTCCTCCAGGTCGTCGAGCAGTGCCTCGCTCGTGCCCAGGTCACCATTCAGCATCGCGACCGCCAGCGCGCCATTGTGGTTGGCACGCTGCACTGCCTGAGCACGCAGATCGGAGTCGGGCGGCAGCGTGGGTGCCAGCACCAACCAACCTGCGCCGACGCGCCAGCGAAAGATGCTCGCGCTAGACATGAACATCCGGCAGCACGAACGCAGCCACCGCGGACGCGAGCAGATTTGCGCCGAGGACGAGCGCATCTTCCGAAAAGCTGAAGCGTGGATGATGATGGCCGTAGTACGCCTCAGCAGTCGGGTCGGCTGCGCCGACGAAGAAATACATCCCTGGTATCGTATCCATGAAAAAGCCTACATCCTCAGCACCCATTGTGCGCAGCCCAGTGTTTAACTCGGTCACCCCCGGAACCGTGCGAAAGATGGAGCGCAGGCGGGCAGCGATCTGCGGATCATTGCTGACAGGTTCGGTTTGATGGTCGAACTGCACCGCTCCAGCGCAGCCTAACGCACGACAGGCATGTTCAACCAGCGTCATCATCTGGGTAACCGCCTGGTCGCGCACTTCGCGTCGGAAAAAGCGCATCGTGCCTTTCAGCTCGGCATTCTGCGGTATGATGTTGAACGCTGTGCCCGCGTTCATCGTCGTCACCGAGATCACCAAGCTGTCAAAGGGATCGATACTGCGGCTCGTGATCGTTTGTATTTGCGTGATCAAATACGCGGCACAGACGACCGGATCGTGCGCCAAATGCGGCGATGCTGCATGCCCGCCCTTGCCTTCGATCTTGATCGTGAACTCAGATGAGCCGGCCATCACTGGCCCGTCAGCCACGCCGACCACCCCAACAGGCAGACTGTTCCACAAATGCAGACCCAGCGATACGTCAGGTTGCGGCTGTGTGAGCACCCCATCCTTGATCATCGCTTTCGCGCCGCCGGCGACCTCTTCGGCAGGCTGAAAGACAAATTTGACCCGGCCGGTCATCTGGCTGCGCAGCCCAGCGAGTAGTTTCGCCACCCCCAACGCGATCGCCGTGTGCCCATCATGTCCGCAGGCGTGCATCTTGCCATGCATTGTGGATGCATATTCGACCGTGTTCTCCTCCTGGATCGGCAGGGCATCCATATCGGCTCGCACAAGGACAGTCGGCCCATCCGCATCCCCTTCTAAGATGCCGACCACCCCTGTTTTGCCGATCCCTGTCTGCACTTCCAAACCCAGTTGACGCAGCTCATCAGCAACGATGCCAGCCGTGCGCACTTCCTCGAAAGCCAGCTCCGGATACTTGTGAAAATCGCGCCGCCGTGCGCTCAGCTCATCCCGCATCGCCTGCACTTCAAGTTCAAAATTTATCATAGTCTTTCACCGATCGAACGTGATGACACGAAAAGACTCGACGTAACGTGGATAATCCGGCGGTGACTCCGGATCGCGATTGGCGCGCTGGCGCTCTGCCATCGCCTCCATATCGGCGATCTGACTCCGATGTTCCCGCAGCGCAGCGATTTTTGTCTCCAGATAGCCGGTGATGTCCACGCGCACGGTGGGCGTCTGGGTGCCGCTGATCCACACTTGATGCACCTTGTGCGGTGACAATCCCTCATCACGCTCCAGCTCGATGAAGTTGAGACGGTCACGCGCTGTCGGGAACACAGCCTCAAGCGCTGCTGCGCCGATGGCGCGGTGATCGGGATGATTGAGCGCCCGCTCGCCGTACCAGTAAACAGTTGGATCAGTCGTCACGACGATATCTGGCCGCTTCAATCGTATCACGCGCGCGATATCGCGACGCAGCCCCAGCGTCGGCTGCAGTTCTCCGTCGGGATAGCGCAGGAAGATGACATCGGAGACGCCCAACACGCGTGCTGCAGCGCGCTCTTCCTGCTCCCGTATACTGCTCAATCGATCGTGCGTCATCTCCGGGTCGGCACTGCCCTTGTCTCCACTGGTCGCAAGGACAAAGGTGATCACCGCCCCATCGGCTGCCCAGCGCGCAAAGGTGCCGCCGCAGAAGAACTCTGGGTCGTCCGGATGTGCAAATACGCCGAGAATATGCTTACGTGCCTGCTGGTGACCATCGCTCACAGTTAGCCCTCACCCTCCTCAGACGCGTCGTCTTCGGCATCGGCTGCCGTCTCGGCGCTCTTGCCGGGCTTTGCGCCACACTCACAGGGACCATCTCCGTGCTGCGTGCATGGCGCTTTTGCTTTCTTCGCCAACGCCTCCAACTCCTCTAGCGGCACCAGCTCTTCACGCTTGACCAGGTGGTAAGTCTCCCCCACATAAACGGTCACCGCATCTTGCAGTGGATGCACATCCACAACTTTGCCTTCACCATGCGGTGTGCCCACACGCTTGTTGCGTTTCGGGAGCTGCGCGCGTGCCTGCACATACTGCTCATATTCGTAGACGAGGCAGCAGCGCAGCCGGCCGCACATGCCGGTGATCTCGGATGGGTTGAGCGAGATCCCCTGCATTTTCGCCATCTTGATCGAAATCGGGCTGAAGTCGGTCAAGAAAGTGCTGCAGCAGCGCAGCTCACCACACGCACCAAAACCACCCAGGAGCTTCGCAACATCGCGCGGGCCAATCTGGCGAAGTTCAACCTGCGCCGAAAAATCACGACTGACCTCGCTCCATAAGCGGCTCAGGTTCACTTTATCTTCGCAGCTGTAGAGAAAGGTCAGGGTTGTACCGTCGTAGTTGTACAGAGCGGCGATAAATTTGACGCCCGGATACCCACCTTGTTTTTTGACATGCGTCAGCAGGGTATCCAACGCCGCCGGCTGCTGCATCTCCCAATGACTTTGCAGCATCAGGTCGCGCGGCGTGGCGATGCGCATGATCGACTTATAGTCACGTTTATCATGCTCGGCAGGCGCGAAAGCGACCACCTCGCCAAGCTGTCGGCCCCGCGTCGTCTCGACGATCACATAGTCGCCAACCTGCAGCGTTGGAAACTCCGTGTAGTCGAAATGATAGAGCTTACCCACTCTGTGAAAACGAACACCAGCGACCATCAGCTGCTGTTCGGGAGTGCCTACCACATCACTCATGATAGTCAGCTTACACCTGTGAACTGCCGTCGTTTGCACCAACACTTCTCGCTCATGATAACGCATGTCCACCACTGCGCACAGACACTATAAAGGCAGTTTACGCCAATACCGAAGGTTTCTTGCTCCCAGAACGCACGCACAACGTATAATGGGGCATTACCCTGCAACCATCCGATGCCCACCTGACTTGGGCGGTACGCATGCGCACCTTAGTCATGAAATTCGGCGGCTCCACCGTCGGCACTACAATCGGGCTGAGCCAGCTTGTCAGCATTGTCTTATACGAACACGAGCGGTGGGATCGACTCCTGCTCGTGGTTTCAGCACTGGATGGCGTGACCGACCAGTTGATCGAGGCTGCTCAGAATGCGCGCTTGGGACAGCAGAGGACATACCGGCGAGTCGTCGCCAATGTGCGCAAGCGGCACATGGCCTTAACTGAAGCGCTCACGCTCGGCTCTGGCGAACTCATCACTCTGCAAAACGGTCTCGACAGCCTGCTGTACGACATGCTCGACCAATGCGAGAGCCTGGCACAGACTCCCGCCAGCACCCAAACGGATGCACTTGATGCTATCATCGGCACAGGCGAACGACTGGCGGCGCGCATCGTCGCGGCACTACTGCGCCAGACTGGGCTGCGCTGCGTCGCGGTCGATACAACCGATCTCATCATCACAGACAGCACACACGGGAACGCAATTCCCAACATGACGCTGACTTGCGAGCGCGTGGAAAGCCTGCTCCAGCCGATGGTCGAACGCGGCATCCTCCCTGTGTTGACCGGTTTCATCGGTGCAACTGTCGGCGGGGAACCTACGACACTGGGACGCGGTGGCAGTGACTACTCCGCATCGATTTTGGCGGTCTGTGCCGGCGCAGCCGAGGTCTGGATGTGGACAGACGTCGATGGCATCATGAGCGCTGATCCGCTCGATGTACCCGATTCGCGATCAATTCCGCATTTGACCTATGCCGAAGCTGAGGAACTAGCCAGTTTCGGCGCTCGCATTCTACATGCCCGCATGATCAAGCCGCTGCACGAGCGGGATATTCCACTGCATGTACGAAGCGTGTTCATGCCGCGCCAACCCGGAACCGTGATCACAAACCGACTGAACCGGGAACACAGCCAGCTTCAAGCGGTGACTTCGATCACCGGCGTGGGTGTGAGGATGGAAGGTGCCGGGTCCCTGGCGGAGATCACACGCATAACTGACGAGCTGCTGTTCAGCCTGACTGGCAGCCGCACCGAAATCGCGATCGTTTCTCAGTCCACGCAGCAGACGTTCGTATGTTTCGTCGTGCCGAATGTAGCAGGCCCCGATGCAGCGCACATCCTGCAGATCGCGCTGCAGGATCGCATCGCCGAGATGGCACCCCAGCAGAACTGGAAAACCGAACTGGTCACCGTCGTCACCGCCGTGATCAGCCAGATCGGTCTCTCTCACCATTGGAGCGCGCGAGTCTTGGACGCGATATCCGGCATCGACGTGCTGGGAACTGCCTACAGTCCAGCGCGAAGCGCCATATCGCTCGTTGTGCACCCGCGCGATGCAGAGCAGACACTGCGCAAGATTCACGCGCTCATCGTGCCATCAAACCGTTCGCCGATCAAAACCGGGTCAGATACCGAGTGAGTTCCCACGGCGTGACCTGGCGGTTGTACTCTTCGATCTCCTGGCGCTTGGCCGCCAGATAGCGATCGCTGACATAAGGCCCGAGCGCGCCCAAGATTACGTCGTCCTGTCCCAACGCTACCAGAGCATCATCGAGCGAGGCAGGCAGCGTCGGCGTCGTACGCTCCCAAACCCGGTCGCGTCCCAACAGCGTCTCTTCCATCGCATCCGGGAGTGGCAGCCGCTGATCGATGCCGTCGAGGCCTGCAGCCAGCATGACGGCGAAGGCCAAATAAGGATTGGCTGAGGGATCAGGACAGCGGATTTCCAAGCGCGTGTGTGCCTCGCGCCCGGCAGCGATATGCGGCACGCGAATGACCACCGCTCCACCTCGGTTGACATGCCCCCAGCCGACGTAGCGAGGCGCTTCAAAACTGACACCGAGGCGCTTATAAGAATTGACCAAAGGCGCGAGCACCGCGCACATTGCGCGCACATGCGCCAACTGTCCCGCGAGAAAGTACTGCGCGGTTTCCGATAGTCCATACTTGTGATCGGAGCCGGCGAATAGGTTGCCATCACTGCGACTGTCATGCAGGCTTTGGTGTGTATGCATGCCCGAACCCGGCAGATCGGCCGATGGCCGCGGCATGAACGTGCAGTGAAGACCATGTCGCTGTGCAACTGTGCGTAAGCCGACGCGCGCGGTGAGGATCTGATCCGCACAAGTCAGCGCGTTCGTGTAATCGAGCACGATCTCGTGCTGCCCGCTGCCGATCTCGTGATGAGCCGAGTCGACCGGGATGTCCAGCGCAGCCAATGTATCCATCATGCTGCGGCGCACACCTTGTGCAAAATCGCTCGAGTAATCGAAATAGCTCGACTCGTCTTCGGAAGCTTCTGGCAGCACCGCTTGAGCGCCCGTGCTCTGAAACAAGAAGAACTCCAGCTCAACACCCGTTTTGAAGACCGCACCCATTTCTGCCGCGCGCCGCATCGCTTTCTGGAGCACATGGCGCGGATCGCCGATAAATGGTTCGCCTTGGGGAGTGTAGACGTTGCAGATCAAGCGGGCTGTGCGCGCCTCGGCAGGCTCCCAGGGCAGCACCGCGAAGGTGCTCAAGTCCGGGCGCAGCACCATGTCACTCTCGGCTACCCGTGCAAAGCCCTCTATGGACGAGCCGTCAAACGATAGCCCCGTCTCCATGATGCGTGCAGCCCGGCTGCTGGGGATCGTCACGCTCTTGACGATACCTGTGATATCGGTAAACCAAAGGACGATGAAGCGGATCTGCTGCTCCTCGATCGCACGCAGCACGGTTTCTTTCGTATGCATAGAGTCATTCCATCATTGACACATCGAACCAGTTGCGAAACTCAGCGGGAGTATAGACCGAAAAGCGCACACCGCAGTGGCGAATTCGACTAAAGACACTCAGTCGAGCCTGGTTCATCCCTACGGAGCAGGATCGCGAAATGCCCCCAAGTGGCCGAGCAGCGCGTCGATCCCCAGCAAATAGCTGCGCCATCCAAAACCGCCAATCTGCCCAATGCACACCGCGGCCAACAGCGAACGATGGCGAAATTCCTCGCGTGCATGGATATTGGAAAGGTGGACTTCGACCACGGGCAGCGCCACAGCCGTGATCGCGTCTCGCAGCGCGATCGATGTGTGCGTGTACGCGCCGGGATTGAAGACGATGCCATCCGCCCAATTGCGCGCAACGTGCAGAATATCGATCAATGCTCCCTCATGGTTGGACTGCTCCGCTCGCAGCTCGGCATTGTGCTTTCCGGCATGCTGGGCCGCGATGAGATTGATCTGTTCCAAGGTGTATTTGCCGTAGATATCTGGCTCGCGCGTACCCAGCAGGTTCAGATTTGGCCCATGCAGAAGTAGGATATGTCGCGCC
>CAYTME010000004.1:64582-67003 GCA_964438415.1 uncultured Pleurocapsa sp.
AGAAGCTTCACCACGCCCCGGTCGTGAGAGCGGATCACCCGCCCACATCACCATTATCCGCGCAAACTTTCGCATACGGCAAGCACATCGTCCCGCGCGACTCCCTCAACCACCTCAACTTGACCCAGTGCACGCAGCAGCACGAAGCGCGTTTTCCCCGACTGCCATTTTTTGTCCGCCGCCATCGTCTGCCACAGTCGTTCTGGGTCAAGATCGCCCATTCGGCTCGGCAGATGTGCTGACGCTGCCGCCTGCTCGATACGATCGACCACATCCGCGGCGCACAAACCGAGTCGCTGCGAAAGACGCGCCGCTGCAATCAGTCCGAGCGCAACGGCCTCGCCATGCTGCCAGCGAAACTCGCTGACGATCTCAATCGCGTGTGCGAATGTATGACCTAGGTTGAGATGCGCGCGTATCCCATGCTCAAAAGGATCGGCCTCTACAATCGCGACCTTGACCCGCACCGCACGCTCTAGGATGGACTCAAGATCGACACGCGCATCGTACTCAGGAGCCAGCGCATCGATCAAATCGGGATCGCCGATCAGTCCATGCTTGATCACTTCGGCCAAGCCGCAGCGCCATTCACGCACGGGCAGCGTGCGCAAGACCGCAGGATCGACCAAGACGGCCTCCGGCTGCTTGAATGCGCCGACAAGGTTTTTACCCTGCGGCAGATCCACCCCGACCTTGCCGCCGACACTCGCATCAACCATCGCCAGCAGGCTGGTCGGCATCTGAATTAAGCCCAAGCCCCGCATATAGGTAGCGGCGGCGAATCCTGCGGTGTCGCCGACCACCCCACCACCAAATGCCAGCACCTTGCTGCTGCGATCCAGCCGACTGGTCACCATTTGACGGTACAGATCGGCGACAGTGTCCAGCGTCTTGAAACGCTCTCCATCTGGCATGATCAACCGTGCGGCGTGGGGAAGCTGCTGGCTCAACGCCTCCCCATAAATGGCATCAAGCGATGCGTTGGTGATAATGCCAACGCTGCCGGAGAGACCGAGATCGTGAGCATGGAGAGCCAGATGACCGAGCAGCCCATCAGAAATGAGGATGGGATAGCTGCCGCCGCCGGGCGTCTTTACGTCGATGCGCTTCGCCATAGGGTGATCACTTCCTCGGCTGTTTGTTGTGGAGATTTGCCATCCGTGTTGACTTGATACGGGATCGAGTCGTAGGCCGCACGTCGGCGTTCGAGCAGTGCCCGCCAGTCGCCCCGCAGCAGTGGGCGCTCACTGTCCGCGGCCAGTCGTTCGGCCAGTGCATCAGGATGCGCACTCAAACAAATGAGAAGGCCGCGTCCTGCCGCATATGCGCGTATATCGGCGTCGATCAGCGCGCCGCCGCCGGTCGCGATCACAACCTCCTCCTGGTCGAGCGCCTGCTGAAGGACTTCCCGCTCGATGCGACGAAACGCTGGCTCGCCGAACTGCGCGAACAGCTCGGCGATACTCATACCCTCGCGCGCAGAGATCGCGGCATCTGTATCGATGAACTGCCAGCCAAGTGCATTCGCCACCAAACGACCGACAGTCGATTTGCCGGCCCCCATGAAGCCAGTGATGATGATGCGCCTATTCGGGATAGCCAAATCGCCACTCCACGTTGTCCTGCGGCAGATCGGATAGACGCGCCTGACGAAGCGAGGTGAAGCGCGGCTTCATCTCTTCGATGCTGTCACCGCCCAACTTCTCGATCAACGCGTCCGCCATCACAATCGACATCATCGCTTCCAAGATGGGCACGGCGCGCGGTGTTGCGCAGTGATCACTGCGCTCGTAGGTCGTCGGTTCAGGCTGCCCTGTCGCCAAGTTGACCGACTGCAAGGACTTCATCACCGTCGAGATCGGCTTCATCGCGACACGGCATACGATCGGCTCACCGGTCGTGATACCGCCCTCCAAGCCGCCAGCGCGGTTCGTGCGCCGGTACAGCTTGCCGTCTGCATCGCGCGCGATCTCATCATGAACTTCGCTGCCGCGCTTGCCGGCATTCTCGAACGCCGAACCGATCTCCGCGCCTTTCATCGCGTGAATGCTGACCATCGCGGCGACGATGCGCCCATCGAGCCGCCGATCGTATTGAACGTGCGATCCGAGTCCTGGCGGCACACCCAAAACGACCACCTCAATCACACCGCCGAGCGTATCCTTGGCGATCTTCGCCTGGCGGATCGCTTCGTGCATCCGCTCGGCGGCTTCGGTCATCGGGCAGCGCACATCGCTCGCCTCCGCCAATTCGAACCGTTGCTCATAAGTGAGCGCTTCGGGAATGTCGGCGCGCACATCGCCGATTCGGCCCAGTGCTTCGAGCGCCGCGCAGCGGACGGCCTCGGACGTGTGGCGCGCCTCGCCCACGAGCACGTCAACGGCCTTCGCGTCGCCGCGTGCGCCCAGAGCGTTGATAATG
>CAYTME010000005.1:0-251 GCA_964438415.1 uncultured Pleurocapsa sp.
GGCTTACAACAGCGAGGGACTGCTAAGCTCAGGTTCCTAATTGTGATGCTTGACAGGGAACATCCGCCGTCCCACCCCAAGGGTGCATTCGGGTTTGGAGGCAGCGGGCGTCTCCTGGGTCGTCCCTACGAAACGAACCCCCGTAGGAACGAGGCAGGTCTCGTCCTCCGAGGGGCGTTTTGGTCTGCCTGCGCCGGCGCGTGAACTCGCCGGTTGCGAGGCCGCTCGTCCATTGAAGAGACGAGGCAAAC
>CAYTME010000005.1:272-6890 GCA_964438415.1 uncultured Pleurocapsa sp.
GCCTTCAGCGCGCTTGAGCAGACCATCCGAGCCGCTTGAGCGCTCGGCGAGGCCAACGTGCCCCGAGATCCGAATGCACCCCAACCCCAATGCGCCATTGACTCTACAGGGGGAAGCGCACTACAATCGCAATAAATGCGCTGGTGGCGGAATGGCAGACGCGCATGGTTGAGGGCCATGTCCCAGAAATGGGGTGGAGGTTCGACTCCTCTCCAGCGCACACGAAACGGGCTGTCCAATTTCGGACAGCCCGTGCGCTTTTAGAGGCCGAGTGCAGTGTTTTACAGGCTGAAGTTACCAGGTCTCAGGTCGATGTAGAATAGTGGATGCGGTTGCCAGGCGATATCACTGCGCAGTGCAAAGTAATCGGACGTCTGGTAGATCGGGGTCAGCGGCACATCCTGTTCCAGCAGCCCAACCAGGGCACGGATATCGGGAATGCGCGCTTCCGGGTCCACAACGGTGTTCAACCGCTCCATGATCTGGTCAAATTCGGCCGTCGGCGGATAGTAGACCCTGCGGAAGAAGGTCGCGGCTGACGTGCTCCACACATTGAAGAAGGTCGCCTGCGGGTCTCCGTATGAGTCGAAACTCTGGATCGTCGATGTGACTTGGCCGGTGAAATAGGCCTGACCGTAAGCACCCAGTTCTGCTGGTGCATAGTCCGTTGTGACTCCGATCGCACGCCACATCTCGTTGATGACCTGGGTCACGAGATCAGAATTGACATAGTACGACGCGGGTGGTGTGAATGAGATGGCCTCTCCCGCATAGCCCGCCGCTTCCAGTGCTGCCACCGCCTCTTCAGGGTCGTAGGGCAGCACACCGCGGCTTTCGTCGAAGCCGAGTGTCCCAGGCAGCAGGTAATCCGTCATCGGCCGGTTGCGGCCGCCGAACAGCTCGTTCGCGATCAACTCGCGATCGATGGCAAGAGCCAACGCGCGGCGCACATCGACATTGGCTGTCGGGCCGCTGCTGGTATTGAACAGCGCGCTGATGAAGTTGAAGAGCGGCGCGGAAGCGACTTTCAGGTTGGCCGCTGCATCCAGGATATCGAGCTGATCAACCGGCACATTGGTGATCAGATCGACTTCGCCTGACTGCAGTGCCCCGACGCGAATGGCGTCCTCAGGGATCAGACGCAAAATGACCTCTGAAGCCGCGGGCACACCGCCCCAATACTCACTGTGGCGTTCCAAAACGAGCCGATCAAGTCCAAACTCGACGACTTTATACGGACCCGCGCCGATCGGCTTGGACTGGAGCGACTCGGACGTCGCGGCTTCAACGCCCGCGCGCGGCATGATGTTGACCCAGTAATTGGCGAGACGATAGGGCAGCAGCGGATCGACCGCAGTGGTGGTGAGACTGACTTCATATTCGCCAATTGCTTCGACACTGCTGATGAAAGGTCGCAGCGAAATGCCGATCCCCTCGAACTGCGGATCGAGGATGCGATTGAGACTGAACACGACATCATCAGCAGTCATCGCCGAGCCATCATGGAACACAACACCCTCCCGGAGTTGGAAGCGCCATTCAAGCCCGTCGTTGGCCCAACGAGTCGCGAGGAGTCCCTCTGGCTGACCATTACGCCCAACATGGAGAAGGCTGTCGTGGATCATGCCGTAGATGCGGTAGCCGATATTGGACGGGCCGAGCTGTGTTTGTGCATCGAGCGAGGTCACCCAGGCGTTGATGCCGATTGTCAGCGGTGCAGCCGCCTGGACGAACGCCGGTACAGCCAAAGCCCGGCTGAGAGGAGCGGCGGTCAGCACCGCTGCGCCTGTCCCCGTCAGCTTGAGGAACTCACGTCGAGAGATTCCACTGCGCATATAGACCTCCTAATGCTCAATGTGCGATCGGTGCATGCTGGAAAACGATGGTAGACGTGGCCGAAACCGATCTCTGGTTTCGTTACCATTACAGCCAATGGCCGTGGTTTGTAGCGATGTACAGGCGCTTCGTTCAGCGCGCCAGTCCTTTGGCGTGTAGGTATTGCAGTGCGCGCGGCAGATCTTTGCTTTGCAGCTCCAGGATGAGGCGCGGAGACTGCTCCAATTCGCCCAGCGCACTGAAAATGGCAAACCAGGGCAGGTGCCCCTCTCCAAGCGGCCAGTGACGATCGGTGTAGCCGTCAGTGTCTTGAAGATGGACATGGCCGAGCAGATCGCCTGCCTCGCGGATCCAATGGTCTGGTGTGGGGCCGCCGCCCCAGCGGTGCATCACATACGCATGGCCGGTGTCGAGGCTCATCCGCAAGAACGGTGAGCTGTAGTGACGTACTAGACCCAAAAGCAGTTCAGGGCGCGTATCGTAGATGGTCTCCATCATCAACGTGCAGTTGGCGCGCTCAGCCGCTGGAAGGATCGAGTCAAGCACCGCACGAGCAGGATCCAAGATCCAGATATCCGTGTTCATGCCGGGTATCGGTACTCCAAGCGAGAGCACGGGGCTGTGGATGACCATGTGCGTGGCCCCAACTTCCAGACAGGCATCGAGCGCATCTAGGAAGCAGCGGACGATCCTCGCGCGAATTTCGGCGTCGAACACGGCGAACGACGGTTGGATTGGGCCGTGAATACCGAACCTACCCTTGTAGTTGGAGAGCAAACGCGGCACATCTTTCAGATCGTTCTTCCAACCGTTTTCTGTCCCGAGAATTCCATTCATGGCGATCAGCTCAAGGTCTCGCTGACCATCGAGCAGCCAATCGACATGCCGTTCCAGTTCGCCCGTGTAGAGCGAAGCGCCCACAATGAAGGTGTTGTCTGGCATCGATCTGCCTTTTAGATGAGTTTGTCCGCACGCGCAAGCTAACGCCGCGTGTTTAAACTAGAGAGACAATGGAATTAAGCTCGATATGTATCGCGGTTAAAGATTTGCTGACCGCTAGACAAACGTGACTGACCGCTGCTGAAATGCGCGTGATACTCGCGCACACATCACAAGTCGCAAATCCATCGTGCTCATAACCACATCTCTGTGGTTCAATAACGATCACCATTGATTGACACAATGCTGAGGTTAGAACAAGCCATGCCTGCGCCAGCCGCCCGTCTCTCCCAACTGCCCACTTACCCGTTCGCAGTCCTCGGCAAGCGCATTCAAGAGATGACGGCAAAAGGGATCGATATCATCAGACTGGATATCGGCAGCCCCGATCTTCCGCCGCCGCGTGAGGTCGTCGAGACTCTTGCAGCGACCGCCCGCCGTGACGACACACACGGCTATTCTGGCTATCAAGGGACACCGCGGTTTCGTCAGGCTGTTGCCCATTACTACCAGAAGCGGTTTGGCGTGCAGGTGCATTCGAACCGTGAAGTGCTGCCGCTCTTGGGCAGTAAGGAAGGTATCGTCAATCTCGCGCTGGCTTACCTTGACCGCGGTGACGTCGCGCTCGTGCCGAACATTAGCTACCCATCTTACTCGATGGGGGCATTCATGGCTGGCGCAGAAGTCCACTGGCTGCCGCTCGATGCAAGCAAAAACTACCTGCCCGATCTCGATGCGATCCCCGCGGATATACTGCGCCGCGCCAAACTGCTGTGGGTCAATTACCCCAACAACCCGACTGGCGCGACGGTCACGGTTGAGTTTTACCAGCGCGCTGTCGATTTTTGTGCCCAGCACGACATCCTGCTCGCCTCGGATAATCCCTACGCAGACGTGACATTCGATGGCTATACAGCGCCCAGCGCCCTGCAGGCCGACGGTGCGACCGACTGTGCGATCGAGTTTCTCTCGCTTTCCAAGTCGCACAACATGGCAGGCTGGCGGCTGGGCGCAGCAGTCGGAAGCGCAAGGGCGATTGAGGTACTGCTGCAGGTCAAGAGCAATTTCGACAGCGGGCACTTCCAGGCCATCTATGAGGCCGGGAGCGTCGCGCTCGAAAACACACCACCCACGTGGATTGAGCAGCGCAACCTGGTATACCAGAGCCGACGCGATCGCATTTTGGCTGCTCTGCCGCACATTGGGCTGGAGGCCGACTGTCCAAAGGGATCGCTTTATGTTTGGGCGCGCGTCATCGACGGACACAGCGGAGCCGATTACTGCGCACGCGCGCTCGATGGAGCGCACGTTTCGCTGGCACCCGGCACGATCTACGGCCCCGGCGGTGAAGATTATGTGCGCATCAGCGTCGGCGAAAGCGACGCTCACATCGATGAGGCGATCGCGCGCCTCGAAGCTTGGTGGTCGAGGCCATAAGTGCTGGGCAGTACGAACGCGCACCCCTCGACATCGACATCCTCGCATTCACATCCGATAATGGACGCAGTGGCCGCGAGCATGCTGTTAAATCATGTTGGCTCGTGGAATTTGGGCGGCATCGTCCCGCCCAATGCAGACCGCTCACCAATGTGATACGATGGTGTTGGATACGACTGCCGATCTGACTGGAAGAGACTACACACAAGCGTTTATGCACCAAGTCACGCCCACGACACCCCTTTCAGAACGTGCCTTCTTGGTCGGTATGGCGGAAAAAGGCAGCCAGCCGCTCTTGAGCATTGGCGAGTCGTTGGAAGAGCTGGCCCTGTTGGTGCAGACCGCAGGGATGGAGGTCGTCGGCCAGGCGTATCAGAACATCACCCGCATTGATCCGGCTACCTACATCGGCAGCGGCAAGGTTGAAGAAATCCGCGAGATGATCATCGCCAGCGATGCACAGGCGGTGGTATTTGACGACGAGCTGTCACCGCGCCATCAGCGTGAACTGGAAGAACGCTTCGGGCTGGAGATCAAAGTCCTCGACCGCTCAGCCGTCATCCTGGATATCTTCGCGTTACACGCCCGCACCCGCGAAGGTGCCCTTCAGGTCGAACTAGCACAGTATGAGTACCGTCTGCCCCGCCTGACACGAGCGTGGACGCATCTCTCGCGTCAGACAGGCGGCGGCGGCGGACGCGGCGGCAATGCCGGAGTCGGACTGCGCGGACCGGGCGAGACGCAGCTCGAAGTCGATCGCCGAGATATCGTCCGCCGCATCAGTAAACTCAAACAAGAGTTAGAGCATGTACGCTCACATAGAGCGGCGCACCGCCGTCAGCGTGAACGTGCGGGCATCCCGCTGATCGCATTGGTTGGCTACACTAATGCTGGCAAATCATCGCTGCTGCGCGCCATCTCAGGTTCCGATGTCTATGTCGCCGACCAATTGTTCGCCACGCTCGACCCGACGACGCGGCGCATCGTGCTTCCATCGGGTCGGCAAGTGCTGCTGACTGACACTGTCGGTTTCATCCAGAAACTTCCCACAACGCTCATAGCTGCTTTCCGCGCCACGCTGGAGGAGATCGCAGAAGCTGACCTCATTCTCGATGTGGTCGATGTAACGCATCCGAATGCGCTTCAGCATTTGGAGACAGTCGGCGACACACTCGCCGAGATCGAGGCACCGAACATCCCACGCATTCTTGTCTGGAACAAGTACGATCGTTGGGATCAAGTTCAACCTCCGGTTCAGCTTGACCAAGACACCTATGTCGCGGAGGCGCGCGTTTCAGCGCTTACTGGACAGGGGCTGCCAGAACTGTTAGGCACGATCGAGCGTGTGCTGAGCACAAACGAGCGCGCTGCTCACCTGCTGCTGCCTTACGACCGTGGCGATCTGGCATCACTGCTGCACGAACAAGCGACCGTTCTTGAGACACAGCATACCGAGGCAGGGATGAAGGTGACAGCACGCCTGCCCGCCGCTTTAGCTGCGCGCTTTGCCCCTTTCAGACAGACAAACTCGGAGTAGAACAGCATGTTACGCAGGATCGACCGCTCCCCGCTGCTTTCGCGCGCTCTCGCCGGGCTTTCCGCCTCGCTGGCAAAACAGCGAGGACTGCTGGCGGTGATCGGTGTGCTGCTCGTGCTGATCAGCTTCGTCATCAGTTTGGTCGATGTCGCCCTACCCTCCCCAGCGCTCGAAATCGCCTGGTCGGTCACACATCATCTGGGCATTATCATCGCGCTGATCGGCATCCTGCTGATCGAGCCGCTCGGACGCTGACCGAGGCCAACCCAGGCAGCATTCATCGTGAACGACATTGACATCCGCATCGTCACCAGCATCGATGACCTCAACCGCATTACACAGCTTGAGATGACGATTTGGGGCATGCCGCCCGACGAGGCAGTACCCTCGAACATCATGCGCGCGCTGACGATCAACGGTGCCGCCGCGCATGCCGCGTTCGAAGGTGAAGCGATGGTCGGTATGGCGCTCGCTTTCCCGGCTGTTCGCGACGGCAAGCTGATCCTGTGGTCGCACATGGCGGGTGTGCTTCCATCACATCAGCGCCGCGGCATCGGTTTCGCCATCAAGCAGGTGCAGCGCCAATGGGCGCTGACGCACGGCTACGACGAGATGCGCTGGACTTTTGACCCGATCCAGTCCGGCAATGCGCGCTTCAATCTGCACCTGCTCGGCTGCACGGCCAGCACGTACTATGTCGATCACTACGGCTCGATGCGGGATGCCCTCAACGTCCCTGCACCAACTGACCGCCTGGAGGCTGTCTGGAAGCTCAAGAGCGCGCGCGTCAAGGCGCTGGCCGCCGGCGGATCAGCAGCGACACAACGCCGTAATGTCAAACTGGCACAGCGTTTGTTGGAAGTTGGGGA
>CAYTME010000005.1:6900-18965 GCA_964438415.1 uncultured Pleurocapsa sp.
CAGGGCCAGCCCATAAGCTCCGAATTGCCAGCGATGAACATGAGCCACCAATACTTGATCGAACTTCCAGATCTGAAAGCTTTGTCGCGCGATCAAGTGCTGGCATGGCGGCTGGCGCTGCGTCATGCGCTGCAAGACGCATTCGCCCGAGGTCTCTGCGCCGTCGATTTCATCGAACATGAGGGGCATTCATACTATCTGCTGCGCCCTATGAGCATGTATTACATGTACGTGGTCGAGTGCGCCGATGGCTCGCTTTACACAGGCATCGCTCGTGATTTGAAGCTCCGCATCGACCAACACAATCAAGGGCGGGGCGCCGCCTACACCGCGGCTCGACGCCCGGTTAGACTCGTCGCCGCGTGGTGTTTCGGCGGAAGAGCGGCGGCCGCGCGTGCAGAAAGCGAATTCAAAGCACTGTCACGCACACAAAAACTGCGCACAATCCAGGAGCGCGCAGACTGGCACGACTCGCCTATCGTCACACCGTAAATGCGAAATGCCCGGCACCAAGACGATGCGCGGGCAACTTCGCTCGACTCCCTGCAGTGCACTTTCTACACGCCAGCTTTAACGGCCGACGGCCATGGGCAGCGACTCCAGGCCGCGTAAGAATAGGCTCTTGCGCCAGCGCAGTGTCTCCGGTTCGACCGCCAGGCGCAGATCAGGCAGCCGCTCGGTCAGCGCGCTCAGCGCAACCTGCCCTTCCAAACGTGCCAAAGGCGCGCCCACGCAGTAGTGCACGCCGTGTGCAAACGCGACGTGCGGGTTCGGATCGCGCGACAAGTCGAGCCGATCGGGATCGTCGAAACGCCGCTCATCACGATTGGCCGACGCCAAGATCGGCAGCAGCGTCGTTCCACGCGGGATCGGCTCGCCGGCAAGCTCAGTATCTTCCGCTGCATACCGGTCAGTTGCGATCTCGACGGGGCCGTAAAAGCGCAGCAGCTCTTCCACACCCGGTTTAATCAGAGTCGGGTCTGCGCACAACCGCTCCCATTGGTCACGATGCTCCATCAGTGCAAGTGTGCCGTTTGCGATCAAGTTGACCGTCGTTTCATGACCCGCAACAACCAGCAGCAGGCCCATCGCGATCAACTCACCCTCGCTCAATTTATCGCCCGTCTCTTCCGCCTGAACGAGAGCGGTGAGCAAGTCATCTTGGGGACGCAGCTTACGTTCACGGTAAAGCGCTGAGAGATAACGCCAAAAACGGATCATCGTCCACATGACACGCGCATCGAAATTCGTGGAGTCAACCGAGACAACGACTTCCGATAGACGACGGAACTTCTCGCGTTCAGCTTCTGGGACACCCAGCAGTTCTGACATGACTGTCATCGGGATCGGGAAGGCGTAGTCCTCAATCAGATCGAATCGTCCCCGCGCTTGCGCCCGTTCAATCAACTCATGAGCCAATGACTCTACGCGTCCACGCAGGCGCTCGACCATACGTGGGGTGAATGCCTTATGAACGAGATTACGCAGACGCCAGTGATCATCACCGTCCACCAGGAGCATATTCCGCTGCATTTCACGCAGCAAACGAGGTAGCCAACGCGGCGCACCTTTTAGCCCAGCATTTTCACGATCCTTGACAAATCGCTTATCGTCACGCAGCACCGTGATGACGTCTTCATAGCGCGAGACCAGGATGACCGGCTGACCATTCGGCAGATGGCACGGCGCGATCGGATGATGTTCACGCAGGTCGCGGTAAAACCTGAATGCCTGGGTCTTGAAGGCGGCGGCGCTTAGCTGAACGGCTTGCAGATCTAACATAGCGGCTTTCCAGGACAGATCGATCAAAACATCACAGTGTTCACCATAACCGATACAGGTGAGCGACTTATGAGATAGATTTTCGCTTTAAGACGCGGTGAAAAAACGCTTGCGGAGACGTTCACCTGCTGTTAATCTCTCGCGTACGCCAGAGACTGAGGAGGAGAATATGCGTCTGCGTTTCAGCGTTTTGCTTTTACTTCTATCGCTGCTGCTTCCATTGACAGTCACCGCACAAGCGGCGCTGCCTGATCTAGGCGGCCGGACAGTGACAATTGCGGTCGAAAACGCCTATCCACCCTTCAATTTGATCGATGAAGTGACGGGTCAGGGCGTCGGTTGGGACTACGACACGATCGACGAGATCTGTGCGCGCCTCAACTGTGTGCCGGAGTACGTTCAGACTTCGTGGGACGGCATGCTGCTGGCCGTCTCGAACGGTGAGTTCGATGTCGCTGCAGACGGCATCACCATCACGGAAGAGCGCGCTCGCAGCGTCGATTTCTCGATCGGCTACATCGCCGTCGAGCAGGTGCTGCTCGTCCGCCTTGGCGAGGAACGCTTCACCAGCGTTCAGGAGTTCGTCGATAACCCTGAACTGGTCCTCGGGACGCAGATCGGGACGACCAACTACAACACCGCCACGCAGCTCGTGAGCGAGAGCCGGATCCAAGCGTTCGACCAATTTGGCGTCGCTGTCCAGGCGCTCATCAACGGCGATGTCGATGCCGTCATCATCGACAGCACCGCTGGTCAGGGCTACGTCGGTGAGAACGCCGAGCTGGTCAAGATCATCAACGAGAGCATTCAGTCGGACGAGCTGGGCTTCGCTTTCCCCAAAGGCAGTGATTTGGTCGAGCCGTTCAATGCCGCGCTGATGAGCATGATGGAAGACGGCACGCTGGCAATGATCAATGCGCGCTGGTTCGCCCCTGTGCTGCCCGATCTCGGTGGTCGGACGGTGACAGTTGCCGTCGAGAACGCCTATCCGCCATTCAATCTGATCGATGAGACGACAGGCCAGGGCGTCGGTTGGGACTATGACACGATCAATGAGATCTGTGCGCGCCTCAACTGTGTGCCGGAGTACGTTCAGACTTCGTGGGACGGCATGCTGCTGGCCGTCTCGAACGGTGAGTTCGATGTCGCTGCAGACGGCATCACCATCACGGAAGAGCGCGCTCGCAGCGTCGATTTCTCGATCGGCTACATCGCCGTCGAGCAGGTGCTGCTCGTCCGCCTTGGCGAGGAACGCTTCACCAGCGTTCAGGAGTTCGTCGATAACCCTGAACTGGTCCTCGGGACGCAGATCGGGACGACCAACTACAACACCGCCACGCAGCTCGTGAGCGAGAGCCGGATCCAAGCGTTCGACCAATTTGGCGTCGCTGTCCAGGCGCTCATCAACGGCGATGTCGATGCCGTCATCATCGACAGCACCGCTGGTCAGGGCTACGTCGGTGAGAACGCCGAGCTGGTGACGATCATCGATGAAAGCATCCAATCCGACATGCTCGGCTTTGCCTTCCCGAACGGCAGTGATCTAGTCGCGGCTTTCAATGCGGCATTGATGAGCATGATGCAGGACGGCACGCTCGAGGCGATCAACGCCAAGTGGTTCCCACCTGCCGGGGCAAACTAAAACGAGCAGTCAGAGGCTTCGCCCTCACACAAATGAGGGCGAAGTCATCCAGCGCGAACCGCCATTCAGCGAGGACGGCGATCATGGCAACCAGCAACACATTCGACCGGCCAGCCAGCGGCACCGTCACTGCGCCCCGTCAAGCATTTCCGGAATTCCTGTTCTCGCTCCCGTGGTGGCTGCTGCTGGTCATGCTCGCAGCCATCCTCTTGGTCAGCCTCGTCTCATCTGACCAGAATTACGCAAATACCTTCAACTACGTCCGGGATGGCCTTGGTGTCACACTTCTAGTGACGGCTGTTTCCTATCCGATCGCACTCCTAATTGGCCTGCTGGTCGGGGCAGTTCGCGCCTACCCACCTAAACCAGGCCGCGGCGCAGTCGCCTTCCTGTGGAGTCTGCTGCGGCTCACGCTCTATCAATTTGCCACGCTTTACGTCAGTGTCGTTCGCGGCCTGCCCATGATCGTGAACCTGCTCATCGTCGGGTTCGTCATTGTCCCGGCAGCCCGCAGCTTCCTCAGTCAGACCTTCGGCATCGTCATCCCGCAGCGCATCTTTCTCGAAACCGGCATCGTCGCGCTGGCCGTCGCCTACGGCGCTTTTTTGTCCGAGACATTCCGCGCGGGCATACAGTCGATCGAAAAAGGTCAGCTCGAAGCCGCCCGATCACTTGGCATGAGCTACCGGCAGGTGATGACGTTGATCGTACTTCCACAGGCCGTCCGGCGCATCTTGCCCCCGCTAGGCAACGATTTCATCGCCATGATCAAGGACTCATCGCTCGTCGCGTTCCTCGCGGTGCAAGACATCACCTATCTGGCACGCCAGTGGGCCAGCAACCAGTTTCAATTCGTCGAGGCGTATTTCATCCTGGCGATGATTTACCTGACGCTGACGATCACGGGGTCGCTGCTCGTCCGCTTGATCGAAGATCGGTTAGCAATCCCCGGTCGCTAAGATAAAGTTGCAGACCTCGTGCAGAGGGAGTAGTCTGCTCAAGACTTATTTGCAGTTTCCGACAAGCATGCACGAGGCGGCAGTATCTTGACATCCGACATGCTCATCACGCTGGGGCTGCTCGCCCTGGCTATTTTCTTCTTCGTCACCGAACGGCTGCGCGTCGACGTGGTGGCACTCAGCGTCGTCGTCGCACTCCTCGTGACCGGCATCCTCGATACCGGTGAAGCGCTCTCCGGGTTTTCGACCAGCGCTGTGCTGACCGTGGCTTCGCTCTTCATCGTTGGAGGCGCGGTGCTGCGAACAGGACTCGCCGCCATCATTGGCGACAATATCCTGCGCCTCGCCGGAACAAGTGAACAACGCTTGATCTTCGTCATCATGCTCGCAGTTGCCGCTGTCTCCGGTTTCATCAGCAGCACAGGAACAGTCGCCGTCTTGCTTCCCGCCATCATCAGTCTGTCGAATACATCAGGCATCAGCAAGAGCCGGCTTCTCATCCCCTTGGCATTTGGCTCGCTGCTGGGCGGCGCGGTCACCTTGATCGGCACACCACCCAATATCATTGTCAATGATCTGCTTCGCGATGCCAACCTGCCTCGCTTCGAATTCTTCTCCTTCACGCCAATCGGCGGTCTCTTGATCATTATTGGCGTCCTGTTCATGACGTTTATTGGCCGGCTGCTGCTGCCAAAAGGCACAGCCGAGCAGCCTCGCCCGGTGCAGCGCGTTAATACGCCGGAAGACCTGTGGAGCATTTACCGCCTGCCTGACAACCTCTATCGCTTGCGCATACGCAGCCGCTCGCCTTTGATCGGGAAAACGCTCGCAGAGTCCGGACTTGGCAGCCAATTCGGTCTGAGCATACTGGGCGTTCAGCGTCCCGTCGAAGCGCGCGCCAGCGCGCCAGTCATGCGGCGCATCACCCCGATGCGCGACACCGTTTTGCAGCACAACGATATCTTACTGGCCAAAGCCGCGAGCGAAGATGTCAATCGTGCCTCCGCACAGCTCATGCTCGGCCTCCAGCCGGCAGGCGAGGATGACCAGCAGAGCTTGATCTCGAACGAAGTCGGTATTGCCGAGGTGATCATCCCCCTCCGTTCGACGCTCGAAGACAAAACGCTCGTCGATGTACGTTTCGGTCGCACATACCGGCTCACCGTGTTGAACATCTTTCGCCCAGGCACCGACGAACCGCTCGATCTCAAGACGACCCCGCTGCGCGTAGGGGACACACTGCTCGTGCAGGGTGCCTGGAAAGACATCGCTGCGCTCAAAAAACTCCAAAACGACTTCATCGTCATCGGCGAAACCGAACAGTGGACGAATGGCGCGCCGAGCCAGCACAAAGCACCGGTCGCGTTCGCGATCGTCGTCAGTATGATCGCGTTGATGATCAGCGGTATCGTTTCGATCACGGCCGCCAGTATGCTGGCCGGGCTGGCGATGGTCATCAGCGGCTGTTTGACCATGGACGAAGCATACAGCGCTATCGATTGGAAAAGCATCGTCCTCATCGCTGGGATGTGGCCGCTCAGTATTGCCCTGGAAAAAGTTGGATTGGTCGCGGTGGTCGCCAATGGCTTCATCGATGCCCTGGGTGGAGCTGGGCCGCTGGCGGTCATGGCTGGGCTGTTCGCGCTGACCGCCCTGTTCACGCAGGTGCTCTCGAACACAACGACGACCGTCATCGTCGCACCAATCGCACTGGTGACAGCGCAGGCGCTCGACGTTCAGCCGCAGCCATTCCTGATGACGGTCGCGATTGCGGCGTCGATGGCCTTTGCAACCCCGGTTGCGACGCCCGTCAACACACTCGTGATGGGGCCGGGTGAATACAGCTTTCGCGACTTCGCCAGCGTCGGCATCCCGATGATCGTCTTGATGATGTTGGCAACCCTAGCGCTGGTGCCGATCCTCTTCCCGTTATAATTAGCCGGGAAGCTGGAGCCAAAAGATATCCGGTGAGAACATCGTATGCACGTACAATCGTCCATCGGGCGAGATGGTCAATCCCGCGAGCGGCGCTGCTAGCTCGGTGTAGGCGACGACCTCGACTTGATCGGCGCTGCAGCCGCCGCTTTCAATACACGCTTCAGCATCTACCCGCCCGACGACGCCTCGCGTGCCGAGCGCGTATGTAAAGTACAGCAGCCCATCCTCACCATTCGTGATACCAGTCACATTCTGTATACCGGTGACGATGCTCCCGCCCTCGGTATTGGCGCTTGGTTCCTCTAACGCGGCGGCACTCAGGTCATACCACTCGATGGCACGGCGGGCGCTGCCTGTGTTGGCCACATAGATGCGGCTGCCATTGATCGTGATCCCCGCTGGGGCGGCGAGGCCGTCGATCACAGGACGCACCAGTCCATTTCTTGTCACGACCGTGATAGTGTTGGCGCGTAAGTTCGTGACCAAAAACGACTCTTCGTCGAGATAGGCGATCCCCCAGGGACCATCCAATCCGACGGCAATTGTGGTGCTGCTGCCGCGCACGATGCGTACGAACTGATTGAGTTGAAAGTCCGGTGCCCAGATGACTGGAAGCCCATTCTCGCCCATCTCTGCGTAGAGCGCGTGCGCGTTGCGAACGCCTCCGGCGTAGGTGACTGTGCGCTCAGTTTGTACATCGATCTCGTAGACCGTCCAGTCTCCCGTGCACGCCACATAGAGCCTATCGTCAAGCCAGGTAATGCCGTTTGGGCGCTGCACATTGCCAGTCAAAACAGTGAAATCACCCTGTGTAAAAGGCACTGCTAACGAAGCAGCATCTGGAGCAGCGGTGGATACAGGCAGAGTCGCCTGAGCGGTACGCGCCTGGGTTGGTGTAGATGGACTGGTAGGAGAAGGTGTGCCCTCTTGACTGTAGGCGATGGAAGCACACATGAGGCAGAACACAACGATCAAAAGTGAAACGAACGACTGATGGACACGGTGCATAGGCGGTATCGGCCTCTCATCATTGCAGAATACAGGCGCGATATTAGCCCGTTTCTGCACGTTGGGGTCGCCTGATCACCAAACTCTCAAACAGAACGCGGCTCCACTGCAGGCGAAACAGCGGGGATCTGGATGTAGAACGTCGTGCCCTGTCCGACTCGGCTGGTGAGCCAGATCTTCCCTTTGTGATTGTCGATCACTGTTTTGACCAGGCTCAGCCCCAAACCACTACCGCTGACATGCTCAGTGCCAGCTTGATTGACGCGGAAGAAACGGTCAAAGACCCGTGCCTGTGCCTCCTCCGGGATGCCAACGCCGTTGTCAGCAATGATGAAGATGACGCACTCCGGTTCTGCGCGCACGCTTAGGGAAACACGTCCGCCCGTGGGCGTGAACTTGAAGGCATTCTCAACTAAGTTGACCAACGCGCGTTTGAACTGGTCAATATCGCACAGGATGGGCGGGAGGCCGCTTTCAATCTCGACTTCGAAGGTCAGCTTCTGCTCCTCGACCACATGGCGGAGTTCGTCGACTGTTTCGTCAACTAAGCGCGACGCCTCGCACGGTTCCAGCTTGAGTGCGCCGGTTCGCGCTCGCTCCAGGTCGAGAATGCCCCGTATGATGCGGTTCATGCGCTGGAGCTGGCGCTCTACCACATCCAGTGTGCGCATAACATCGGGATCGGCCTGGTCGATCAGATCGTCACGCAGGAGGTCAAGATTGACCATGGCGGCTTGCAGCGGGTTCTTCAGGTCGTGGCTGGTCATGCGGATCATCTCGTTTTTCAGTCGATCCAGCTCCTTTAGCTGCGTGATGTCGTTCAGGATCGCGACCCAGCCATCGATATTGCCGTAGCGAAGCGCTGTGATATAACACAGATAAACAGTCTGTCCTAACGCGATCTCGCAGGTATATGCCTGTTGCCGTCGTAGTTTGCGCAGGATGATGAGCGGGCTTTCGGTTAAGAGAGAGTTGGTTTGGTTCCAGAGGACTGAACGTAGATCGGTCGGCTGGCTGCCGAGTAGATCTCTCGCAGCGCGGTTAGCGAATACGATACTCAGTGTGCGGCTGACGGCAATCACGGGGTTCAAGGTGCTGGTGAGCACGGTTTCCAACTGACTACGCGAAGCTTCGACTTGTGCAGCTAGCGCATTCTGCTCCTCAAACAGATGGCTGTTTGAAATGGCAACCGCCGCTTGCGCACCCAACAGCTCCAATAGATGTACATCATCCTTGTCGAACAGGCGCCCATCGCGCGCTGCAATCACCATCAGCGCCCCGATCACTTCCTGCCCATACGTCAGCGGCGCAGCGATAACCGAACCGAACGTCTCACGAGCAACCGGAAGATCGGGGGCGCCGCGCCAGTCGCGCCGGTAATCTTCCAAGTGCATCGCCTGCCGCGCCTGAGCCACCGTCCCGATTACCCCCTGCCCTAGGGCAAGATGGTGCTGCAAGAATGCTTCAGGCAGATTGTGAACTGTGGACAGCACCAACTCGCCCTCACGATACAACCAAATGCCAACCGCCTCCGCATTGAGCCAGCGGGCTGCTTGTGTTGCGATCTGCTCCAAGACAGTATTCAGGGACGTTTGGCTGGTGATCGCCAGCGAAACCCGGTGGATCGCTTCAACCTGCGACATACGTTCGGCCAGCGGGTCGATAATGTCCTGCTTGAGCAGCGCAAAACTCATCAGCAGCGCAGCAAGCGAGGAAACGATCGTTGAAAGTGCAAATGCCCTAAGCTCCGGATTGAAAAAACTCACACTCTGGCCAATGACGAACAAGCTGATGCCCGTCACGATCTCAGGCGAGCGAATTTTGCGCCTGTACCGCCAGGCGAGATACAGCGTCGCGCCGTCAAACACGAGATAGAAGACGAGCAGCAGCGGCTGTGCCTGCAGATTGAATGTCGTCAACCCAGTTTCAGAGTCGCGGACGATCGTCTCGCCCAGGCTGACGACCAACCGATAAACGAGCACGACTACCAGAGAAGTGAACGCCAGCGCTCGAAACGAGCGCGTCTGCACGCGCACGAGCGATGACGTGAGCGCGAAGATCGCCACGCTCGAACCCGTGAAACCAAGCTCCATGGCGATCACGGCTGCGCGCAGGACGACGTCTTCGGCGGACAAGAGCATCGCCGTTTGGGTCAGCAGTGCTCCCACATTCCAGAGCATGACCAAGATGAGAAAAAGGGCGAAGTACTGGTGAAACTCCTGATGAAAATCGTGCCACAGGACGATCAGGAGCAGGCCGAATGCCAGCGCGAGCGTAATGCCATTGATGAGGATCGAGAAGGTATCGAGCATGAGCGGCGGGCAGCTTTCAGCGCCGAACGGATATGCTCAGCCTATCTTTGGGCGT
Organism: uncultured Pleurocapsa sp.; assembly: GCA_964438415.1. Taxonomy (GTDB): domain Bacteria; phylum Chloroflexota; class Anaerolineae; order Aggregatilineales; family Phototrophicaceae; genus Flexifilum. Next base: position 16,597 of record CAYTME010000005.1, read on the forward strand.
TCAAAACGATATCCGACACGATGTTCGGTCAGAATGTACTGCGGAGCCGACGCATCGCGCTCGATCTTGCGGCGAAGCTGGCTGATATAGACACGCGGGTAGTAAATATCGTTGATATACCCTTCACCCCAAACCTGTTCCAGCAGATGTGTCTGGGCCACAACTTTACCTGCGTTTTCCATCAGCACTGCGAGAAGCTTGAATTCTGTCGGGGTCAGATGCACTTTGCGCCCCTCGACATGCACCTGCCGTCGATGCAGATCGACCTGAAGATAGCCGTCGTCGTAATGCTGCTGCGCATCGACGGTCGAAATCTGCGATCGACGCAGCAGCGCCCGCACACGCGCGACAAACTCATTCAGACGCACCGGTTTGATCAGATATTCATCCGCCCCGGCCGTCAGACCCTCAATGATGTCATCCTCTGAGATCGCCTGCGCCGAGAGCATCATCACAGGCGTGTCGGCGATCTCGCGAATGCGCCGGCAAACCGTCAAGCCATCCATGCCATCTGGCATTACAATATCAAGGATGACGAGATCGGGACGCGATTGGTGAAACGCCCGCAGCGCCTCCAGGCCGTTCTCACAGAGGATGACCTCGTATCCGTCGCGCCTGAGTTTGCGCCCAAGCGCATCGCGTATGGCCTGCTCATCGTCAACGATGATGATCGTGGTCATAGTCGGCTCATCCGTATCACGTATAACAATCGGTGGTTCAGTGTCGTTGTCCCGTAAATTCATAATACGGCATAATCAATTGTAGACCCTTGATGAAGAGAGGCTCGTCATGCAACACCTCACCCGACGATACCGTGTCGTCGCACTGCTGGCAATGCTCGTGCTGGCCGTGACACTCGCCGCCTGCAATTTGACCGGAGGCGACACGACGACCGAGACTCTGGATACAACCCCAACGGCGGGGTTCACCCTTCCGCCGACGCGCACGCCTATCACTACCAGCGGCGTTCCGACCCCGCTGCCGGGGGTCACGCTGCCGAGCGGCCAGATCGTGCCGACCGCCATCGGCGTTGTGCCGACGGGCATCCGGCCACCCGTTCTGCCCAGCCCAACACAAACGCCGATCAGCATCGTGATCTTGTCGCCAGTGCCTGGCAATGTCATCGCCGGCAACGTGCAGATCATCGGCGCGGCGATGCCCCCGAACTTCCTGCAGTACCAAGTCGAATTCGGCCCTGACCCAAATGCCGGCAATCTCTGGTTCCCAGCGACGGCTGCCGTCCAAACGCAGGTCATGAACGGTCTGCTCGGTATCTGGAACACGACCACCGTCAATGACGGCACATATCAGGTGCGTCTGCGAGTCTACCTCCGCGACGGCACAACCTTGACCACCGTCGTCAACAATATTCGCGTCCAGAACCGCGTACCGACCCCGATTCCCTCGGCCACACCCAACATTCCGCGCCCGATTGCAGCATTCACACAGGATCGCGTGGTCGGCCCGGTACCGCTGACGGTGCGTTTCAGCAATCAATCGACCGGCCAGATCACCAGCTACCAATGGAATTTCGGCGATAACAGCTTCAGCAGCGAGATCAATCCGGTCAAAACCTACAACCAGCCAGGTCTCTATACCGTCACGCTGACAGTGAGCGGTCCCGGCGGCTCCTCGAATGTCTCGCAGCAGATCAGCGTGCAAAGCCCGAACGCACCCAATGCTCAGTTCATCGCCAGCCCGAACAGCGGGTTCGCACCACTGCTCGTGCGCTTCTTCGATCGTTCTAGCGGCGCAATCACCAACTACAGTTGGAGCTTTGGCGATGGCGGAGCCAGTGCCGAACGTGATACCACGCACACGTTCAATTTGCCCGGCACATACAACGTCACACTCACGGTATCCGGCCCCGGCGGAAGCTCGACGGTCACCCAGCAGATCTTCGTCAGCGCTCAGCCGACCGCGACGCCTATTCAGCCAACGGCAACGCAGATCCCGCCAACCAGCACACCCATACCAGCGAGCGAGACACCGATCTTACCGACCAACACCGCCATCGTCATCGTCCCGACCAACACTCCGGTGCCGCCCACGAATACCTTAGAACCACCTACGCTGACACCGACGAGTATCCCGCCAAGCATTACACCAGAGCCGCCAACAAGCACTCCGGTGCCGCCCACGAATACCCCAGAACCACCTACGCTGACACCGACGAGTATCCCGCCAAGCAGTACACCGGAGCCGCCAACAAACACTCCGGTGCCAGCTCCGACGGCAGCCTTCACCTTCGCCGCTGATCCGGGCAATCCGCTGACGATCAACTTCTCCAACACTTCGTCCGGCGACATCACCGCCTACGCCTGGGACTTCAACGGCGACGGCGTCACCGACAGCGGCGATGTCAACCC
>CAYTME010000005.1:19065-58329 GCA_964438415.1 uncultured Pleurocapsa sp.
GACCGTCTCCGGCCCCGGCGGCACCAACGCCGCGTCGCAGACCGTGTCCGTCGCCAACCCGGTTCGCGCCGACTTCACCTTCGCCGCTGATCCGGGCAATCCGCTGACGATCAACTTCTCCAACGCCTCGTCCGGCGACATCACCACCTACGCCTGGGACTTCAACGGCGACGGCGTCACCGACAGCGGCGATGTCAACCCCTCCTTCACCTATCCCGCCGGCGGCAGCTACGTCGTCACCCTGACCGTCTCCGGCCCCGGCGGCACCAACGCCGCGTCGCAGACCGTGTCCGTCGCCTTCCCAGTGACGGCATTCTTCACATGGAGCGCGTCCAGTAGTGACCCACTGACCGTCAACTTCACCAATGGATCAAGCGGCGATAACATCACCGGCTACGCCTGGGACTTCAACGGCGACGGCGTCACCGACAGCGGCGAAATCAACCCGTCCTTCACCTATCCCGCCGGCGGCAGCTACGTCGTCTCACTGACGACCAGCAGTGCCACAAGCCCAGCAAACACGTACAGCGAGACGATCACTGTACAGACTCCGGTGCAGCCCGCGCAGGCCCTGTTCACGCCTATGGTGCTCGACCCGGTCAACGATCCGCTCACCGTCCAGTTCACCAACGACTCGACAGGTGACATCACCGGCTACTTATGGGACTTCGGTGACGGCAGCCAAAGCGGTGATTTTGCGCCGACGCATACCTATGCGCAGGGCGGCACCTATCCGGTCACGCTGATCGTCTTTGGGGCGGACGGTGTGAACGCAAATTACAGTTTGAACGTCACTGTGCAATCGCCGGTTCAGCCGCCAAGCGCTTATTTCACTTGGCAAGCAGATGCCGGCGACCCGCTGTCTGTGCAGTTCACTGACGAGTCCACAGGTGACTTCAATCTCTACCTATGGGACTTCGGCGACAGCAGTCAGAGCAGCGAGGCCGATCCGTTCCACACATTCGCCAGCGGCGGTGATTACACCGTGACGCTGACCGTCACCAACTCAGATAATGGTCAGAGTGACACTTACAGTGAGACGGTCACAGTCACAGTCGCGCAGACAGAGCCAAGCACCCTGACTATCGTCGACTCCACACCTATCCAGCCGGACGTCACATCGCAGGCACTCGCGCCCACGATCGGCAATATCGTCAATTTCGCTGTCCAATCGGGCAATCAGATGTACGTATTCGGCTTCGCAGGCGATGACATTGTCGCTGCCAGCAGCCAGGTGCTCGATCCGTTTGCGCCTGGCAGCTTCGCGAGCGTGACCGATCCCGATCTTCAAACGACCATCGATGCCTTCAACAGCACCGATCTAGGCGGTGTGACGGCCTTCAATTGGGGCAGCGCAGCCGTACGCAGCGGTGCCACAGCGGCGCAGCTCCTCGATCCCAATTTCGCCGATGCCAGCGTCTGCCCGCCGGGACAAAGCCCGATCGACTGTGAGCTGAGCAGGCTGCGTCCAAGCATCTTCTTCATCAATGTCGGCTACTTCGATGCTCTCTACGGCACGGATGTCAATGCATTCCGCGGCCAGCTCCAGCAGATTGTGGACAGTGTGCGTATCGCCAATGCGCTCCCTGTGCTGGTGACCATTGCGCCGCGCACGGATGGGGCGATCTCGGCAGCGCAGATTCAGGCGATCAACGAGCAGATCATCGATGTGGCCAATGTCAACAATCTGCCCCTGCTCAATCTATGGCGGCTGTTGAATGAACTGCCCTCCAGCGGTCTTGGCGCAGACGGTGTCAATCTGAGCGTCTCACCGACGGGCGCAGGCGATCTCAGTGAGGGCGCGACCTCGAATTACGGTGCAAATGCCGTCAATGAGGCACTCCTGATGCTGCTGAATGATCTGCGCGTCCGCTATCTGCCCTGAATTCCATGCAGCGGATGCCGGTACTCTGCTTGAGTGCCGGCATCCTGATTCATGGGTAACTTTGCGCTGATGAGCAGTTCATGGTTCAATTCAGCGGTCTGTTCAAATTCAACACAGATTTGTCAATCGATCTTATGCGTCATTCGATCCGGCTCCAACTCTCACGGCTGATCATGCTCACCCTACTGCTCGCGAGCACAGCGTGCACGACGGTGGCGGAAGAACCACGCATCGTCGTCTCGCTCGTGGTCGATGGCCGCGAATTGGCCTATAATTACACGATCCCTATCACAGTCGGCGAGTTCCTGCGCGACGCCAATATCACACTCGGCCCGATCGATGACGTGAATCCGCCAGCATTTACACAGATCACGGATGGTATGCGCGTCACAGTCGTCCGAGTGCAGGAACAAACTGAGTGCGAGAACATCGATGTCCCCTACCGCCGCCAGACCGTCCCATACGAAGGTTTGGCCGTTGGTGAGGAACGGCTCGGTCAAGCGGGTGCCAGCGGCGTGACCCAAGTCTGCTATCGCATTCGGATCCGCGACGGCACGCCAAGCGAGCGGCAGGAGACCAGCCGAATCGTGGTTTCTGCACCAGTCGATGAGATCGTTTTCGTCGGCCCCGCCGGAGAACTCGATCCCGTCAGCATCCCCGGCACGCTGGCCTATCTCAACAACAACAACGTCTGGATCATGCGCGGCAGCAGCACAACCCGACGCAATCTGACGACGGCTGGCGGCATCGACGGTCGTGTCCTCAGCCTCTCCGCCGATGGGCGACGGTTGATCTTCTCGCGCAGTGATCCATCAGTACCTGGATTCAACAATCGCCTGTATTTGATCTCGGACACCGACACCAACGCCGAGCCAATACCGTTGCAACCGATCAATGTGCTCTACGCCGAGTGGGCACCCGGCCGCGAAAATACCATCGCGTACTCGACCGCTGAACCGCGCGATGCACCGCCCGGTTGGCAGGCCTACAACGACTTATGGCTCATGCGCATCGACCCAGTCAGCGGAGCAAGCCTGAGCGTTGAGCGCGTGCTCGAAAGCAGCAGCGGAGGCTTTGCGGGCTGGTGGGGAACGGGTTTCTCCTGGTCACCCGACGGTACACGTCTGGCTTATGCTCGCGCCAACGAAGTAGGTCTCGTCGATTTGAGCACGGGAACGTTCGCACCGCTCGTGCAGTACACCCCGTTCAATACGCCGCAGTCGTGGTCATGGCGAGCCAATATCTCATGGTCATCTGATCAACAACTCATCCTGACGACTGTGCATGGCAGCCCGATCGGCGGTGAACCACCAGAGAGCAGCCCGGCCTTTCATGTCGCGGTCACCGATGTGGGTAGGACGTTCGTCGCAGAGATCGCTCGCAATGCGGGCATCTGGTCGAATCCTAAATACTCCCCCACGCGCACCGATGCTGACGGTCGGATCAGCGGCTACATCGCCTATTTCCGCGCGCGCAGTATCAACAACAGCATCAGCGAAAGCGCTGCCTACGATCTCATCGTGGCCGATCGCGACGGCAGCAACGCGCGTGTCCTCTACCCGCCCACACCAGCGCAGCCCGGTATTACGGCGCGGGAGTTCGCCTGGAGTCCTGACGGAAACTCAATTGCGTTTGTTTATCAGGGCAGCCTGTGGGTTGTCGATGTCGAGAGCGGCATCGCCAACCAAATCACGCTCGACAGCGGCGCAGCCGTCCCAGTTTGGACGCGATGAGACGCGAGTGGCTGATCCTTTTTGTGGCTTTTGCCATTGCATTTGGCGGCTGCGCAGCCGCTGTCGGCACTTCTATCGAGCGCGATGTCGAGCTGCTCGGCGTTGTGAATGCAGCGGCGAATGCGGATCTACCTTTCTGGATGCCGCGTCTAGGTGTCAATGCTGATCTGAGCCGCTATCTGCAGAATGACCCGGAACCGCTGGCCGCTGAGCTTGCACGCATGGAAGCGGCTGGCATCACGTGGGTGCGCACGTTTGTTGATTGGCGGCTGATCGAAGCACAGCCGGGTGTATTCGATTGGCATCTTCAGGATCAGATCGCCGCTGCCATCGCCGAACGCCCCACACTGCGCTGGCTGCCCGTGCTGATCGGAGCGCCAGAATGGGCACGCCTGACACAGGAACAATACAGCACGACTGCCGACCCAGCGGCACTTGCGACCTTCGCCAGTGCCTTCGCACGGCGCTACGGGGCGATCGTCGATCATTATCAAATCGGAGATGAGCCCAATCTATTCGACGCCTGGGGTGGTGAACCGCGCCCAGCCGCCTACGCGGCTCAACTTCAGGCCGCCTACCACGCCATCCATCAGACCGACGCACAGGCACATGTGATCGCCGCCGCGCTTGCGCCGACTGCCGAAACCGGTCCGCGCAACATCAGCGACCTGCTCTACTTAGACGATCTCTACCGCATCGGGCTGGCCGAATTCAGCGATGGGATAGCCGCGAAGCCTTACGGCTTCACCTACCCGCCGGACGACCGCACGTTTGACCCAAGCAATCCGTCAGAACTCAAGTTTGCGCGCGCCGCCGCTCTGCGAGAGATCATGCTGCGGCACGGGGATGAGCGCACGCCGCTCTGGGGCAGCAGTTTCGGTTGGAACCATCTGCCCGCTGGCTGGACTGGCCGAGCGTCAATCTGGGGACAGGTCAGTGTGGAAGACCAGCAGGCATATACATTAGAGGCTCTGCGGATTGCTGAGCTGGAATGGCCCTGGCTGGGCGGCCTTATCCTGGAGAATTGGCAGCCACCCCAGTCCGCCGACGAAACGGATCCACGCTGGGGCTTCGCGCTGATCGAACCTGACGGTACGCCTAGCGATCTCTACAATGCGCTGACGGCACGGGACATCAGCCGTGGAGCGCCGCCCGGCCTGCATTTCCCGGCCAGCTCTTTCGCCGCTTACAGCGGTGTGTGGACATTTGGCGAGCTGGGCGCAGACCTGGGTTGGGTCGGAGACAGTGAAGTCATTTTCACATTCACGGGCACAGAAATCAGCCTGCTGCTGCGCGAGGACGATTACGTCGCATACCTTTATCCAGTTATCGACGGTCAGCCCGCCAACGCGCTGCCGCGTGATGCCAACGGACGGGCTTACATCGTACTCACTAGTGACAGCCGTGAGCCAAAGCTGACACTTGTCCCCATCGCTCGCGACCTGTCACCAGGTACACATACGCTGCATTTAACTGCTGATCGCGGTTGGGATCGCTGGGCGTTGGCGGGCTTCGCCGTCGGCCAAGGCGACCTGGCCGAACCCTACCATCGGCAGATCGCGCTGGCATGTCTGACCGCAGGCGTCGCTCTCGCTGCGGCGGTCGTGACCGCAGCTCAGCTTGATTGGTCGCACGCGGCCTGTCGCCTAGACGGACTCGGCCAGAGATTGAGCACCGCAGGCCAGATCTTGTTGGGTGCAGCGGCCTCGCTCGTCCTCATGATCGGGATGCTGCTCACGTGGACGGACGCGGCCCCAAATCTATTCCGGCGTGAACCGATTCAGCTCCTGCTCGCAATCTTGACTGCCGGGCTGCTCTACATCAACCCGACACTGATCGTGAGTTTGCTGGCGGCGGCTGTCCTGTTCTTGATCTTCTTCCAGCGTTCGCTTCTCGGTTTGGCGCTGACACTTTTCTTTGCGCCTTTCTTTCTGTTCCCGGTGGAACTGTATCGCTTTGCCTTCCCGATGAGCGAGCTTCTGCTGCTGCTCACTGCTGGCGCTTGGGCGATGCGCACGGGCATCGCATGGGCGCGCCGCTTCCGCGCACGAGATTACGGAGGCGAACAAGTTCACATCTGGACAGCGACCGGTCTCGACGCTGCCGTCATCGGTTATATCGTGCTCGGTGTGCTCGCGTTCTTCGGATCGGCCTATCAGACGCCCGCGTGGACAGAACTGCGCACCATCTTCCTAGAGCCGGCGCTCTTCTATCTTGTCCTGCGCACCAGCCGCCCTCGGCGTGAAGATTTGGTCATGCTCGTCGATGCCCTGCTCGCATCGGGTACCGCTGTAGCGATCATCGGGTTGGTGCTGTACGTCGGCGGACAAGGAGTCATCACCGCTGAGGAGGGCGCACGCCGTCTGGCCAGCGTCTACGGCTCTCCCAACAACGTCGGTTTGTGGATGGGGCGCTGTCTTCCGTTCGCGCTTGCGCTCACGCTCGTCAGCGTCGATACGCGCCGCCGCATCGCCGCTGCTGTGATCTGCGTCATCATGCTCGCTGCGACCGCGTTGACACAGAGTGCGGGGGCGCTCTTCCTTGGCCTACCCGCTGGTGTCGCGGTCGTGATTCTGATCCTATTTGGACGACGCGCACTGCTGCCGCTAACGGCGCTCATCGGACTGGCCGTCTTGGCAGTGCCAATCCTCGCGCAGTCACCCCGGTTTGCGCGCCTGCTCGACCCCACTGACGGCACAAATTTTATCCGCTTGCGCGTTTGGCAGAGTGCCCTTAGCGCCATCCAAGATCGACCGCTCACGGGCCTGGGTCTGGATCAGTTCTTGTACTTCTACCGCGGCCGATACATTCGCCCAGATGCCTGGCTCGAACCTGACCTGTCTCACCCGCACAACATCGTGCTCGACTTCTGGCTGCGGCTGGGGATTTTCGGGGTGCTCCTGATCGCTTGGAGCACAGCAGCGTTCTATCGTGCACTTCTGCCTGCCATCCGCGCGCTGCGTGCACACGACGCACTGTTGACTGCGGTGGCGGTCGGTGCGGCGGGCAGTATGGCCAACCTGCTCACGCATGGCATGGTCGATAACAGCGTCTTCGTCAACGATCTCGCCTACGTCTTCATCCTTCTGTTGGGCATGGCCGCCGCGCTCAAAGTGCTGGCAGCAGCAGACAGTTAATAACTTTATCAGATCATAAGAACATATGCTCTATTGACGTGACGTTGTGATCTGTAGTGTAATTTAAGGAATCGCAGACGGGATGTGTCGGTATGAAAACGAAGATTAACAAAGTCACCCTACAGATCCTCGTCGCCGACCTGTGGTCGCTGCCAGTAGATGCCGTTGTGCATGCCACTGACACCGATCTCACGCTCGAACCTGGACTGCGCAGCCGCGTCGGTAGCCAGATCATCTGGGAGCTTGATTACATCGGGTACTGCCCAGTCGGTGAGGCGGTGATGACCAGCGCAGGCGATCTTCCTTTTGCTCGGCTTATCCATGCCGTCGGTCCACGCTGGGGCGAGGGCAGTGAACGCGGCAAACTCGCCAGCGTCACCTTCGAGTGTCTGCGCCTGACCGAAGAAGCGGGACTGAAATCTCTGGCGCTGCCCGCGATCAGCACAGGTGCCCTCGGCTATCCGCTGGAAAACTGCGCGACGACGATGCTCACGACCATCATCGACTACACTTTTGAAGACCTCAAACACCTGCGTCGCGTTGTCTTGTGTCTGAATGACGACCACGCGCTGGATATATTTCGCGGTGAATTGACGCGCCAGTTGGCTGAAGTCCAGCCCGGAGACGACGCCAACGCCAGAGTCTGACAGCTGGCTCATCGCTCGAACGCATCGCAATTCAATTCATACCCTGCGCTGGACATGGTACACTAAAAACACCTATCAGTGTTTGCTCATCATGCGTCTTTAAAGATGGGAGGAGATCACTTTGCGCGTACTCATCACGGGCGGTGCTGGCTTTCTCGGCTCGCATTTAAGCGACCGTCTGCTTGCAGAAGGTCATACGGTCGTCGCAATGGATAACCTGATCACCGGCAACACGCGCAATATTGCGCATCTTGCCGGTCATGAGCGGTTTCATTTCATTAAGCATGATGTCAGCAATCATATCTTCGTTTCCGGCAGCATCGACGCGGTACTTCATTTCGCATCTCCCGCATCGCCGATCGACTACCTGAAGTATCCCATCCAGACACTCAAGGTCGGCTCATTGGGAACACACAATGCGCTGGGGTTGGCACTGGCGAAAAATGCGAAATTCCTGCTTGCGTCTACCTCGGAAATTTACGGCGACCCGCTTGAACATCCGCAGAAAGAGTCCTACTACGGCAACGTGAACCCCATCGGGCCGCGAGGCTGCTATGATGAGGCCAAGCGTTTCGCCGAAGCGATAACGATGGCGTATCATCGCCAGCATGGGCTGGAAACCTACATCGTGCGCATTTTTAACACGTATGGCCCGCGCATGCGCCTTGATGACGGGCGTGTCGTCCCTAATTTCATCGGTCAGGCGCTGCGCCGTGAGCCGCTGACTGTCTATGGAGACGGCTCACAAACGCGCAGCTTTCAATATGTCGATGACCTGATCGAGGGCATCTACCGACTGCTGAACACCAGCTTCCATGAACCGGTCAATATCGGCACAACCGAAGAGATGTCGATCGTCGAATTCGCACACGTCGTCAACGAGCTGACCGCCAACCCGGCTGGCATCGTGTTCCGAGAAGCGGAGCGCATCAAAGACGACCCCCAGACGCGCCGGCCAGACAACACGCGCGCGCGAGAGATTCTAGGTTGGGAACCGAAGGTACCGCTGCGCGAAGGTCTCGCTCGCACAATCGACTACTTCCGCACTCTTCCTGAACGTACGACCGCATGAAGTTGACAGACTGCGCATGAGGCCCAGCATCCGAGTCAGCCAGCGCCGGGCAGCAGCTGTGGGTCAATTTCCATGGCTGAGCACCGCCTGGATTGCAGCGGCCTGCTTAGGTGGTCTGGCCATCGCCTGGCTGCCGCTGCCCGTCGCGCTGGCGCTCTTCGGCGGTGCCTCGGTCGCTGCCGCTGCACTCATGCATCCAGCGGCTCTACTGGTGGTGCTGCTCGTTTTCGCTCCCATGCGCACCTTGATCGCCACCGAGTTTCCGGCACTCACCGGCACCGGCTGGCCGCTGCCGGTCGACATCGGACAATTGCTTGCGATTGCATTCCTCGGTGCGTGGGGATTGCACAAACTGGCGTGGGCGCGCAGGCATCCGATCGCGAGGCAGTTTGCGTGGCCGCCTGTGCTCACTCCGCTGCTGTTTTTCGTTATTGCAGGGGCACTGACAGCGTTCAGCGCCTGGTCGCTGGCAAGCTGGGTTACCGAGTGGCTTAAGTGGCTGCAGATGCTGCTGATTGCATACGCCATCTTCGATCTCGGACGCACCTTCGGCTGGCGCTGGTTCGTCTTCGCCCTCGTGATGAGTGCCCTGTCGAATGCCGTCGTCGGCATCTACCAGTACTTCGGCGGCAGCGGAGCACTTCATCTGCTCATCAATCCGACGACACCTAACTTCCGCGCCTTCGGCACGTTTGGGCAGCCGAACCCATTTGGCGGCTTCATGGGTGTGATCGCCCCACTCGCGGTGACAGCCGCACTTGGGTACGGCTGGTCGCTTTGGAGAGGTTGGCGCGGCGGCGATCGCGTGCGGACAGAAACCGTGGTCGGACTGCTGTTTTATTTCGCAGCGTCGATCGTGATCTGCACATCGCTGATCATGTCGTGGAGCCGTGGGGCGTGGCTCGGTTTCGCCGTCTCGATGGCAGTAATCATGCTCGTGCTGCCGCGCAAAGCGACTGTGAGCGTGGCGCTAGCTGCAGGGGTGCTGTTGGTGGTCGGCGGCGTCTACGCAAGTGGGCGACTGCCTGCCGCGATCACGACACGGCTGAGCACGATCACGGAAGATATTTTCGCTGTGCGCGATGCGCGAGGGGTCGATATCACCCCAGACAATTATGCCGTAGTTGAGCGTCTAGCGCACTGGCAAGCTGCCGTCGAGATGGCGACCGCGCATCCTTGGCTCGGCGTTGGACTTGGCAACTACGAAATCGCCTATCCACAATACCGATTGATCAACTGGGAATTCCCGCTCGGCCATGCGCATAACTACTACTTGAACGTCTTAGCAGAAACCGGCATCATAGGACTGACAGCGTATGCAGGATTCTTCCTGTCCCTGGTAAAATATAGTTTGAGAGTACGCCAGCATCCGGATACTGGCTCTCGATTGATCGCCATCGGCATCCTGGCGACGTGGGTATATCTGTCCATTCACAGCCTCACGGATAACTTGTACGTCAACAATGTGTTTATCCATTTGAGTGTTACGATAGGGATAGTTTGTCTACTCAATGGGGACATCCCGAACAGGATGCCGACTCGAGGGCGGAAAAGTCGCACATGACTCTCAAGACGCTACGTAATCCACTGGACGCACCCATCCTGGCTGTGGCCAGCCGTTTCGGCGAAAAATCAAAAGAAGTCGAACGTTTCCTGAAGTTCGCCATCGTAGGTGCCTTTGGCTTTGTAGTGGACAGCACGACACTGTTCATCCTGCAAGCGACTATCCTGCCTCCCACACTGCAAGCCCCCGATATCCACGTCATACTCGCCTCGACGATCGCCTTTGTCGCTGCGATCTTGAGCAACTTCACTTGGAACCGGTTGTGGACCTACCCCGACTCGCGCTCGCGTTCGGTGCGCCGTCAGTTGGTGCAGTTCGCACTGATCAACGTCGTTGGCTGGATCGGACGCACCCTGTGGATTACACTCGCGCACGAGCCGATCGGGAACTTCCTGATGCCGATCCTGCTGCCAGAGATTCAGCTTTTCCGGCCGGGTTACATCCCCTCACCCACCGGCGCGGCCAAGCTCGGTACGATGGTCTGCTTGGTCACTGGGGTGGTCATCGTGATGATCTGGAACTTCTTTGCCAATCGCTACTGGACCTACAACGACGTAGACTAGCGCGCACCTTGTGACTCGCATCGCCATCGATTACACCGCTGCCCACAAACAGGGTGGCGGCATTGGCAGGTATGTCCGCGAGCTGGTTGCAGCGCTCGCACGACAGCCGGCACACTTTCAGTATCATCTATTCGCCGCTGGTGCGCGCCAATCCGATCTGCACAATTTGCCGGGAGACAACTTCACCTGGCACTCGACCCGCATCACACCACGATGGTTCGCAAGGATCTGGCACAGGCTGCGACTGCCGCTGCCGGTTGAAGTCTTTACCGGCGCGATCGAGCTGTATCATGCAACCGACTTCGTACTGCCGCCTACGCTTCCGCGCACACGCACGCTGCTCACTGTCCATGATCTTTCGTTCGTACGTGTACCGGAAAGCGCAAGTCCAAGTCTGAAAGCCTATCTCGACACCGTGGTGCCGCGCTCCGCCCGACGCGCCGATCACATTCTAGCTGACTCTCAGGCGACAAAAGACGACCTTGTCGAACTGTATCATCTGCCAGCGGATAAAATCACGGTTCTGCTCAGCGGTGTCGATCCGCGTTTTCGTCCAGCAGACGAAGCTGCGCGCCGGGATATCCGTCTCCGACTAAAGCTTGACGCACGCCCCTACATTCTCGCCGTGGGGACGGTGCAGCCGCGCAAGAATTACATTAGATTGATCGAGGCTGTCGCGCAAGTGCGCTGCGAAGGGCATGATCTGCAATTGGTGATTGCAGGTGGCAAAGGTTGGCTCGACGATCCAATTTATCGCGCGGTCGAAAAGCTGAGCCTGAGCGACAGCATCCGCTTCACCGGCTTCATCGCTGACAGCGATCTGCCTGCGCTCTACAGTGAAGCGCGCTGTCTCGCTTTTCCTTCGCTGTACGAAGGCTTCGGGCTGCCGATTTTAGAGGCCATGGCGTGCGGCACGCCTGTGGTCACGTCGAACAGCTCCTCGATGCCGGAAGCAGCGGGAGACGCTGCCCTCCTCATCGATCCTTACGACAGCAGTGCATTGGCCGGTGCGCTCGTTCGACTGCACAGTGACGAGTCGCTGCGCGAACGACTCATCACGCGCGGTCGCAGCCGTGCCACGCTTTTCACTTGGGATCGTGCTGCATCACAACTTCTCGACATCTACAGGCACCTGCTATCAACTTGACGGTGAGAGCAGAGCGGCATACATGGAACTTGTGCTGAAACAAATTGCGTAAAAAGTGACTTAAAATTACAAGCTTTACGTGCAGGCGCGGCCAGCTCACACTACAATCATAAATGTTCCAATATCACCATGGGATTTTATAGGTTCATCGCAATGCTTCGTAAATTCACCATCGATCCAGCCAAGCCCTTCTTCGTGTTCGACACCTACGGGGACTGGCACGCCACCAAACTAGGTGAATACCTATTCGACAGCCGGGGCGATTACATCGGCTTCGTGCTCGGTGAAGCACACGATGTCTACACGGCGGATGGAGAATGGATCGGCAATCTGTCCCCAGATGGGCGCATCATCCGCAAAAGGAACTATGACCGCCCACCGCTCTATCCCAATCCACCGCAGCGGCCACCCAAACCGCGCAATTTGCCGGGGCGAGCCCCACTTCCCCCGATGACGGGCGACCTTGGCTATGACAAAGTCGATGTCCTTGACTGGGATCCCGATGTCTTCAAGCGAGTCTCGGACTTGAAGAAAGACGCGGGCGAATAAGCGCGCTTTCCCCACATGCGAGCGGGTAGGGCGCCCACCCACGCTCTACCTGTTCGCGCCAATCCCCCGGTTCAACGCCATCATCCTGCTGCCCTGGAACTGCATGGTTGCTCGATTTGGCCTCCTCGTCCGTTGTCGGGACAAGGCATTTATGGTTCAATTGCGATCGGCAGAATCGATCGTACAAGGTCAGCATTCATATGACCACCATCCGTCATAGCAAACGCATCGCCGACTCGCGCTTCACACTCAGTGCATTGATGGGGCCGCAAGATGCCAACAGCATGGGCAATGTTCACGGCGGCGTCATTATGAAGATGGTCGATGAGGCTGGAGCGCTGGTTGCCATGCGCCATGCGAACCTGCCTGTAGTCACAGTTGCGATCGACTCGATGACTTTTCGTGAGCCGATCTATCTGAGAAACCTCGTCCTGTGCAAAGCGGAGCTGACCTACGTCGGACGGACTTCGATGGAAGTCTATGTAGAGGTGAGCGCAGAGGACCCGTTGAGCGGCGATACGCGCATCACCAACCAAGCCTACTGCGTTTACGTGGCGCTCACACCGGAGGGACGGCCAGCGGCTGTGCCCGAAATAGCATTCGAAAGTGAACAGGAACGCGCTCGCGCTGCCCAGGCCGCCGAGCGGCAGGCGTATCGAAAGCGTAACCGTGTATGAAACACCCACGCGGCTCACCAATGCAGTCCTGTCGAGCCGATAGCTATGCCGAAATGGTGCTGATCACGAAAGCGAAGCGTTTGTCATGACCGACCTGCTGCCCGATCTCGAAAGCGGACAATCGTCGCTGCTGCTTCGCCTGCTCAATCGCGCTGGTGCGCGCGCTGTTCTCGCTGCGGAAGCACCCGATCTCGGTCTCGCTGACGTGCGGCCATATCCATTCCTGGCGATGGTCGGCCAGTATGAAATGCGCATTGCGCTGCTGCTCGCAATCATTAACCCCGCCATCGGCGGCGTCCTTCTGATCGGCCCCCGCGGTACCGGCAAGACGACCGCCGTCCGCAGCCTGATCGACCTGCTGCCCGATACCGAGGTGTCTGACTGCGACGAAGGCGCGCTGCCCGAAGACCTTCAGCACGAGTCGGCGCGGCTGCTGTATCCGGACTGCTACGAACGCTATCACAACGGAGAAACGATCTCCCATTACGAGCGCGTCAAATTGGTCGAGCTGCCGCTCAACGCCCGTCTCGACGATGTCGTTGGCGGCATCAACGAGCGCATTGCTGCCCAGGGACGGATCAAACTCGAACGCGGCATTCTGGCCCGCGCCGACAACAATCTGCTCTACATCGATGAAGTTAACCTGCTGAATGATGAAATTGTCGATGCGATCCTCGATGCAGCGGCGCAGGGCAGCTACACCGTGCGCCGCGGCGCAATGGTCGGCACATACCGCTCACGCTTGGTCTTGATCGGATCGATGAACCCTGAAGAAGGGCGTCTGCGACCGCAAATCCTCGACCGCTTCGGCCTGCGCGTCAACGTGCGCGGATTGGTCGATAAGTCCGAGCGTCTGGAAGTCTACAACCGGGTTCGCATCTACCGGCTCCAGCCCAATGCATTCAGCCGTCAATGGGATGAGATCACAGCCAGTGTGCGCGATGACGTGCTCAACGCGCGCGCACTCCTGCGCGAGACGACCCTTGCCGATGATGCGGTCGAAATCGGACTGCGTCTCGTGGAGCAGCTTCAGATCGACTCGCACCGCGCCGAGTACACGATGTTCGAGGCCGCGCGTGCCCATGCCGCCGCTGACGGACGCACACTTGCCACTATCGACGACATTCGCACTGTGGCTCCAATGGCGCTGCGCCAGCGACGCAGCGAGTTCATGGTCAACTTTTTTGAGCAGCAGCGTGACGAAGATGAACAGATCCGTGCCTACATCGATGCGCTGGCCGGGGGCTAACGTGCAGGCTCGTTCCGCCCTCACCATCCTGCTGTTGATCATCGCGTACGCAGCACTCCCCTGGATGACGCACAGCAGTGTCGCGCTCACCGTCAATGCCTATGACCTGGCCGAGTGGGTGAGCATAGATCCTGCGGTGCGCGCGGACTCCCTGCTGCTCACGCCGCTGCTCCTGCGCCTGCCGTTGGTTTGCATCGCATGGTATATCGCGCTCAGCGGCCGTTCGTGGCTGCGTATCGGCGCGATCGGCCTGCTGGCGGCGGCGCTGCTGCCACCCCTCGAATTCTTGGGCAGCGCATCCAACGACCCGAATTACCGGCAGCAGTTTGCGCTTGCCCTGCTCACACTGATGACGGGGCTGGTTCTGTTTACCTCGACGCCGCCGCGCCACCGCGCTGCGCTCAGCGCAGTCATATTGTCGATCGGATTGGCGTCGGGGGTCTTGGGGCTTGCGCGCGCCCTGCCGCTGCTGTCAAGCTTCGATATGCATGTAATGCCGGGAGCCGGAGCCATTGCATTCAGTCTGATTTCGCTTGCGGTGATCCTCATCGGGCTGCACCGCCATGCGCCGGCAGCGCAATCGACTGCGGTTTTCCTGCGCGAAACACTATCGTAGGAGACATGCCATCGAATGCCGAGTCGGATGCGGCGCGTGCTGCATCGTCATCTCCATCTCGTCGCCGATACCGGGCATGCCGAACGGCAAGCCCGCAGGTGTCCGCTGCGTCCAGCTCACCTCCGACAACCGCTGCCAGTTATTCGGCCGGCCAGAGCGTCCCCAGGTATGTTCCAACCTGCGACCTGGACGTGATATCTGCGGTGACAGCGATGCTGAAGCTTTCGTTTTGCTAGCAGAACTGGAACGGCTGACGACGCCTGGGGAAACCTAATCATCTAGCGTGAGAAGCACGTGCAGCGATCCGGAGCCATTGAAAGTCAGCTCGATCCTGTCCAGTTTGGCTTTGATTCCCGCGCGTTCAAGCTGGACGGGGAGTGTGCGCCGGATGATCTCGTTGGGTTCGCTGAGCTCACGGCGTGCGATGGCACGGACATTCAGAATGCGCAGCGCTGCCTTCGCAGCGAAGTCGAGACTGCGCGTATTCTCCTTGACTACAACATCGCCGCCTTTCAAGCGCAGTTTTCCGGATACCTTCGGATGATTCTCTAAGGTGTACGTAAACTGGAGAAATGCCACGATCGGCGCGTGCACATGCACCTCGCAGAAGACATTCGCCTGCTGCGCCACGATCTCGACCTGCATCTGAGAGACGTTGTGAGTGATCGGCACATCGATACCGGCAAATCGCTGCTCATCCACCAACGTGAAAACAACGTTCTTGAGAATCGGTTCTAAATCCCGGCTGGTCAGATCACCTTCAAATGCGCCGCAAGCGCGCAAAGTGTCGGCGATATGCTGTTCAACCGACCGCGTGCCGCGGCTCAGAGTTTCGGCGATTTGACGCTTGACGCTGGTCTGATTATTGGGCATGAGGCCTGATTTACCAACACAACATAATATAAAACCGGTGTCTACGCCTACAGCCTGTTGTACACCCTCCAACGAAGTCGCTGGCTGGTCGCAAATTGGGCACACTATACAGCCGACATTGTAGTGTAAGTCAGCTCCGAAAAAGATAAGGAAACAAAAACAGGGCAGCATGGGCTGCCCCATCGCGTCATCAAGACCCGTTCACGCCTGCTTGAGTCAACTCGTTCAGCCGCCCATGTGTTCCTTCAGGTACGATACGGCTTCGCCCACAGTCGTGATCTTCTGGGCATCCTCGTCTGTGATTTCGCCGCCAAATTCCTCTTCAAAAGCCATGATCAGTTCGACCAGATCGAGCGAGTCGGCCTCGAGATCCTCTTTGAAGCGTGCTTCCGGCGTAACCTTCTCGGCGTCCACCCCCAGCAGATCCACCACAATATTCGTCACGCGTTCTTCAATCGACGCCATTAGAACTTTCCCTCCCTCGGGAGCATTGGATTGGCAAAATCAGTGCGCCAGATTATACAGTCAATGTCACGTCGTGCCAGTGTTTTCAGCCGAACACCATTTGACACTATGCACGCACATCTGTAGCATTATCGGCGCTAAAGTAAGGAACACCACTCTATGCCCGAAGTCACGACTAATCCGTCGATTGAGGATCGCAAGGTCGATCACATTCGCATTAACCTCGAACGCGACGTTCAATTCCCCCATCTGACCACCGGCCTCGAACGCTACCGTTTCCTTCACAATGCTTTACCGGAGATCGATCTTAATCATCTCGACAGCACTGTAACGTTGTTCGGTAAAACCTTGACTGCGCCGATCCTGATCTCATCGATGACGGGCGGTGCGGAGATGGCACACCGCATCAACCGGAGGCTGGCAGAAGCGGCGCAGGCACACGGCATTGCGATGGGTCTCGGTTCACAGCGTGCCGGCCTGAAAGACCCCGCTCTTGCCTACACCTACCAGGTGCGCGATCTGGCACCGGATATCCTCCTGTTCGGCAATGTCGGCGCGGTGCAGCTTAATTATGGTTACGGTGTCGATGAGTGCCGCCGATGTGTCGAGATGATCGAGGCAGATGCTCTCATCCTACACTTCAATGTGCTGCAAGAAGCCGTCCAGCCCGAAGGGGATACGAATTTTGCTGGGCTGCTCGGGCGAGTCGAAACAGTCTGCAAAACGCTCGGTGTCCCCGTGATCGCGAAAGAAGTTGGCTGGGGATTCAGTGAACAGAACTGCCGCGATCTGCACAATGCGGGCGTCGCCGCCATCGATGTCGCTGGCAGCGGCGGTACGTCCTGGAGCGAAGTCGAGTATCACCGCGCACCAACGGCGCTGCACGCGCGTATCGCTGCCGCTTTCGCTGATTGGGGTATCCCAACTGCTCAGGCCGTGCAGTACGCCGTCCGCGGCGCGCCGGGGCTGCCGATCATCGCCAGCGGCGGCCTACGTGATGGCATCGATATCGCCAAGTGCATTGCGCTTGGCGCTGTCGTTGGCGGCATCGCCGGTCCGTTCCTCAAAGCGGCCGATCACTCGACAGAGGCGGTCTCAGAATTTATCGTCGAGCTGACCAGCCAGATTCGCATCGCCATGCTTTGCAGCGGAGCGAAGACGGTGGCGGACCTGCAGCGCATACCTCTATTGGAAGTCTGAGCCAAAAAAGGACACCAATTGCTTCAGCAAATCGCCGAGCGCTACCTACCTGAACTCGAGCGTACGATGCGAGCAGTCGTCGCACTCGCGCCCGATGCTCCCGACTTCGACACCATGCTTCAGTACCCGCTTGGTTGGGTCGATGAACACGGTCAGCCCTACGACAAACCTGCCGGCAAACGTATCCGGCCGCTGGTGGTGCTGCTGTGCGCAGAAGCAGCAGGCGGCGAGTGGCGCTCGGCACTCCCGGGCGCCGCTGCTGTTGAGCTGCTGCATAATTTCACGCTCGTGCATGACGATATCCAAGACGATAGCCAAACACGTCACGGTCGACCGACCGTATGGCAGGTTTGGGGGCGCCCGAACGCGATCAACGTTGGCGATGCCCTGTTCACGCTCGCTTACATCGCTCTTCAGCAGATGGAGGCAACCGTCAGCTCGCAGACTGCACTGCGCATTTGGGGGATTTTCAACCGGACGATGCTCGAACTCACGCGCGGCCAGCACCTCGATATGCGCTTCGAGCAGCAGCCCAGTGTCAGCATCGATGAGTATCTGATCATGATCCAGGGCAAGACCTCTGCGCTGCTGAGCGCCTGCGCCGAGATCGGCGCGCTGGCGGGCAGCGAAGATACTGAAAAGGCCGCCTATTATGCCGCCTATGGACTGAATCTAGGCGTCGCGTTTCAAATTCATGATGACATCCTCGGTATCTGGGGCGATGAGGAGGTGACGGGGAAATCAACTGCGACCGATATCGTGTCGCGTAAAAAGTCACTGCCCGTCCTTTTCGGCCTGGAGCGCAGCGAGTCCCTAGCGCAGCTCTATGCCCAGCCTACGCTGAGTGAAGCCGATATCAAGCGCGCGACCGCGCTGCTGGACGAGGTGGGCGCGCGCGCTTACGCTGTACAGCTCGAAAACTATTATTATCAGGCGGCGCTGGCCGCGCTTGAACGGGCCAATCCGCTTGGCGATGCCGCGCAGTGGCTGTACGGATTGACCGCCTGGCTGTTCCAGCGCAGCTATTGAGCGGTGCCGAGTCACCCACGCCGCAATTCGGGTGTAGAGTGAAAGTAATGGTCTTTACCTTTACGGAGCACCGTGATGAAGAGTCGCAAATCGTTTATGTTTGCAGTTTTCTTTGCCATAGTCTTGACTCTGTCCGCGGGTACGATGCCGCTCGCGGCCCAAGGAGAACACCCAATCACCATCGGCCAGAACGTTCAGGGTGAAATCACCCGCCAACAGCCGGTCGTGACCTTCAGCCTGACCATCGATACACCTCAGGTTGTCACTGTGCAGGTGCTCGCGTTGACCGCGGGCTTCGCCCCGGCATACAGCATCATCGCCCCATCGGGCGCGGTCGCCCAAACGAACGCCAATCCCACCGATGCCAATGTCGTGCAAAATTCAGTTACCCTCGGCGAGGTCGGCACCTATACCATTCAGGTGCAGCGTGCCAGCGCAGCTCTCGGACAATTCGTCCTCAGTGTACAGGCAGGTGCAGCACTGCCACCGCCAACACCGCTCATCCTCGGGCAGGTGATTGCCGGCACGCTCGACCCACTGCTGCCCCCGCATCATTACAGTTTCTCGACCGTACCGAACGCGGTCGTGGTCGTCACCGTACAGGCACAGCCCACACGGCTGAGCGGTCCGCTCGTCACGCTGCGCGATGCCGAAAACGATGAAACCATCGCGTTCAGCAGCGAGGGGTTGATCGGAACCAGCTATCGTCTGGCACCCGGCGAGCAGAGCTTCTCGCTGATCATCGCCAGCGGCAGCCAGACGGAACTGGAGGAATACCGCCTGTGCGTCGGCACCGAGGGCGGACTCAATCCGTGTCCGCCGCTGACGGTCGCAGCCTTTGTCCCCACTGCGCCGCCGCTGCCCACGCCCACTCCCTTCATACCCGTAAATATTCCACCCAATGCACCCTGCCAAGCTGCGTCGGCCACCGGTGCGGTCATCAATGTGCGCAGCGCGCCGACGACCAACAGCAGCATCATCGGGCGGCTCAATCCGCTTACGACCGCGCTGGTCACCGGTCGTCTGCCCGACGGTAGTTGGTACCAGGTCAATTACAATGGCCTGACTGCCTGGATTTCGACCTCGGTCGTCATCGCAGGCGGTGTCTGCACCAACATCCCAGTCGTCGTGCCAACGGGCGTCCCGACCACGTTCGTCAGCATCACACCACCGCCGCCGACAAATACCGCGCTCCCAATCCCGACCGACACGCCCGCAGTCGTGCCGACGCTCAACTTCAGCCTACCGCCTATCTTCGGCTCGACCACGCTCACGTCCGGTTTCGTGCCCGATCCGTTCACGGTTGGTTTGAACGCCGGTGGCCCGGTCAACGTCAGCTATTTGGGCGCAGGCTGCACAGGATACACGACCGCTGCGCCGACTTTCTCGGTCAATTACGCTGCTGGAGCGTTCCCGCTGCTGCGCTTCTACTTCATCAGCGGAGTCGATACAACCATGATCATCAATACGCCAGGCGGCAGCTACGTCTGCGTCGACGACTCCTTCGGCACGCTCAACCCGGCGCTCGACTTCAACTCACCGCCGTCTGGACGCTACGACGTGTGGATCGGAACCTTTACGGCCGGCGGTGCAGCGAGCGGTACGCTCTACGTGACGGAAAACAGCGCCAATCGTCCCTGATGAAACGCGCGGATGCGCACACAAGTACCCCGTTTGACCCTCAGGCGGGGTACGACAGATGTATACACCAGAGGAAAATCTCGATAAGCTGAGCATGAACACAACCGCTCACATCGCCCTACACCGTGTCGTCCTTCGTGTGATCATCGTCTGTGCGCTGGCAGTCGCCGTCATCATGATGGTTACGCTCACGGCGGCACCCCTGCTGCCGCATGCCGGGCAAATCGTCTACAACGCACGGGCTGGCGGTGTCCAGGCGCTCTACCTGCTCGACACCGAGCGCCTCCTCCGCCACCCGCTCGTGCGTCAGGATGCTGGTTCCTATCTGCCGAGCTGGTCAGCCGATGGCGCACAGCTCGCCTACATCGCCCCGCCGGCGACAGAGGGTGATGTGGCGACCATCGCACGCATCTACCCTGCCCGCAATCTGCTCGAACCGCTCTTCCGTCCTCATCCTCAGCCAGGTGTCATCCGTGGAGAAGCGATCTGGTCGCCCAGTGCGAACGACCTTGTGTTCACCTATGCGCACTTGCCCGGAGACGCGCCTGGCAGCAGCGAACTCCAGCTTATCCAGCTCGACCTGCAAAGCGGCACGGTCGCTTCGATGCCGATGTACCCGGAGTTTGCTCCGCTCACGACCAGCTATCTTCGGCTGGATGAGCGCTGGCTGCGCAGCGTTGCAGTGAGTGCGCGATATGTCGTCCTCCGCGATTTCGACTTGCGCACGTTCGAGACTCCGAGTCGGCGCCTCCAGATCTGGGAGGTCGATTTTGTCTCGCTGCTGCCGCCCGCTCTCTCACCGGATGGCCTGCACTTCCTCGTCCCGGCAGTCAGCAGCCAGATGCGCAGCTTCGACCTCTACCTCTTCACTATCGGCCAAGCAGCTTTCACCAACCTGACGAACGATGTTCGCAGCAACGAGACTCAACCCACCTGGTCTCCAGACGGGAAGCAGATCGCCTACAAAATGCTCACAGGTGCAGGGCAGATGCTCGTCGTCTCTACGATCGACGGCGGCGACACACGCGTCCTGTTTCGCCACTCGACCGCCCGTATCGCCGACCTGCGCTGGTCGCCAGATGCTAGCAGGATCGCATTCTTGGTAACAATGCCGGGACAGTACGAGCTGTGCATCGTCACGCTTGCCGACGGCATGATCGAGTGTCCCGTCAGTGCCGAACGGATCGCCGAGACAGCCTGGCGCCCTTCATCGTGACTGAGAGAAACGAACAGCATATTTGATGACATCGTTCGGACGCGAACGTATGTCACTCAGCACATGGACAGCTTGCTCGAAATCCACCATGTGATTGACAAGACCCGGCACCGCGAGCCGCCGGCTCTGTATCAATGCGGCGAGACAGTCATATGCCCGCTGATCTGTCCAACGCGGGTAGTCGCGCGGCGGATGCCCCCAGCCGCAGCCGTGTGGCACGATCATGGTCAGCCGATTGTGATGCCACTCCTGACCAAGCCAAAGGCCTCGCGCATCACCTTGATAGAATCCGGCCGAACATACCGTCCCACCGACGCGTGCCAAGCGGATCGCCGTATGCAGAGCCGTGTAATTCCCGCTCAGCTCGACGGCAACATCGACGCCGAATTCGCCGCTGAGCCTACCAAGCGCCAGCGCGGGATCGTCTTGCGTCGGATCGAGCGTTAGGTGCGCGCCAAACTCCGCGGCTAACTGCCGCCGCGCGGGCAGCGGATCGATCGCCAAAACTAGTTCCGCGCCCGCATCAACCGCCAGACGCACCGCGAGCAAGCCGAGTGCCCCCAAACCGACAACGGCAACACGATCGCCGTAACGCACATTCGACTCACGGATGCAGTGGAATGCGACGAATGCGGGTTCAATGCACAAAGCATCGAGCGGATCGGCGTCCCTCAAGTGCCAGAGCCGATCCTGCGCGCAAATGTTGATCTCACGAATATCCATCCGCCCGAAAACGCGGTCACCGGGGCGAAATCGGGTCACGTCGGCTCCGACCGTCTCGACAATCCCAACGCCAACTGTCCCCAGCTCCCAGGGCGCTTCCAGTGATGGTGGCAAGCCCCCCAGAGCATTTGAGACGAACAACCGCCGTTCCGGATCGAAATACCCGCCCGTTTGTGCTTGTTCGAGCAGCGCGAGTGTCGTCCCATGTTTGCCGGAAGCGTATTCGGTTTGGACGCGCACTTGTCCGGCATCGAGCGGCGGCAGCGCGAAATCGAGAATATCCAGCCGATCCAGCCCGGTGATCGCAAGACGACGCGGCATGTTTACGCCCCGCTCCACCAGCTTTGAAGTCGCCTTACTGTCTCGGGCAGACTCCGCGCCGCATCCTGGCCGACACTGCATTCAAGAGACATCCAACCCTCGTACCGATTCGACCGCAGCATCTGAAACACCGACGCGAAGTCCGTATGGCCGTGCCCTGGAAGCTGACGATTGCTGTCTGCCAAATGCAGATAGCCGATCGCCGTGCGCTCGTCATGCAGCACGCCGGTAATGCTGGTCTCCTCAATATTCATGTGATACAAATCGGCCAGCACGCCCAGCCGAGGATGACTCAGGCCGCGGCAGAGTGTAGCGGCCTGCTCAATGCGGTTCAGGAACCAGGCTTCGTATCGATTGAGCGGCTCCAGTAAGACGCGCGCGCGACCATCCGGCGTGCGTTCCAGCGCCTGCTCGATCATCGCGACCGTCAACCGTGATGCAGCTTCGTGTTCAGTCAGCACAGGTGACAAATCGGGCATCCGCTGTGGACTGCGCACCGGCACGACGATCACCCCTGACGCGCCCAGGCGGTCCGCCAGCAGCAGCAGCTCGACGAGCCGATCAAGTCGGTGCTTGCGCTCGGCGGCATCAGGATGGACGAAGTCATCTGGACGATGAGTGCACAATGCAGAGATCCTCAGGCCGCTGGCGCGCATCGCCTGCTCGATCTCGATGGCACACTCAGGCAGGGAAGCGCTAAAACCCCAAGCTGTCAGTTCCACTCCTTGAAAACCGTAGGCTCTGGCATTGGCGAAACGCTCGTGTAGATCGCGCCCCGGAATTAGATGATGCTGAACGGCGAATTCCGGCGCGGCATCCGCCGCTGCGCCGACCGCTGTGTCGATCTCGACCATGTCATCCTGTTCCCTAACCATGCGCACCGAATACGCGCATTTAGCGCTCAAGTCTTTGAACAGCGCATGTTTGTATCCTGTCTCACACCAGCTCTCGAAAAACGACATTGCTCAGCAGGCGTCCGTGCGCTGTCAGTCGAACGCGAGCAGCATCTACCTGGAGCAGCCCCTGCGCCGCAAATCGCTCGATGACAGGGCGGTGCAGCTCGACCAGATCGACCCCGAAGCGGCGCATGAAACGATCCCGGTCTACACCCTCCCGTGTCAAACGCAGCCACATGATCAGCGTCTCGGCGATCTCGTCATCACGGTCGAGCACATACGCCTCAGCTACAGCGGGTGTGCGCGGCCACGCAGAGATATCCGCTGGCGTATCACCCATCAGCATCTTGATATAGCGATGTGGTGAGGGAACGACCGAGTAGCGCACACCGCCTGCAAAACCATGTGCGCCCGGCCCCAGACCGAGATATGACTCGTTATACCAGTACTGCAAGTTGTGGCGGCACTCGCGTCCAGGTCGCGCCCAGTTGCTGATCTCGTACTGGCTGTAACCTGCTGCGCCCAAAACCTCAGCGGCCAGCTCGTACATGTCCGCAGCCAAGTCGTCATCCGGCGCGGGCAGAGTGCCCCGCTCGACCCACTTCCGCATGGACGTGCCTTCTTCGAGGCCTAGGGCGTAGAGCGAGATGTGATCCGGCGCGAGCGCGGCCGCCTGGCGCAGAGTGGCCGTCCACGATGTTATCGTTTGATGAGGCACACCGTAGATCAGATCGAGGTTGATATTGTCGAAGCCGGAAGCCCGCGCCGCCGCCACCGCACGCACGACGGCTTCGTTGTCGTGATGGCGGTTGAACAAGCGCAGCTCTGTCTCATCCGATGACTGCATCCCGATGCTCAAGCGATTGATGCCCAAGCGGCGAAGTGCGCCCAAATATTCACGACTCAAGTCGTTCGGATTCGCCTCGATCGTGATTTCAGCGTCATCCGCCACGTTAAACTGGCCGTGCAGCGACTCTAGGATAAACGCAAATTGGTCCGGCGTCAGCAAGCTCGGCGTACCGCCACCGAAAAAGATCGTATGCACGGTCTGCCCATCTGCACCAGTCGCCGCCCAGCGGATCTCCTCGACCAGCGCCTCGACAAAGGCAGGCACCAGATGCTCGAGATGTGTGTAAGTATTGAACGCACAATACGAGCAGCGTGTGGCGCAGAACGGGATATGCAAATAAACCGATAGATTACCTGACACCAACGCTTTTTCACGATCTCCCAATGCTTCTTACCCCGCATATCGTTAATTGCTCGATTCTCGCTGGTAAACTATAATCAATCAAGATGGAGGGTGGCGGCATCATTGTGTCATCGGCGCCTTTCCTAGTCATCGAGTGTTATCCATGCCAGAAACGACCCAATTCGAGGGGATGCTCTCCCAGGGCGGCCCTAACGATACTACACTCAAACCTAACTCCGTATTACATAACCGCTACAAGATCATGGGCGTGCTTGGCGGTGGCGGTATGGGAACGGTCTACCAAGCACGCGATCTGAATTTCCCCGACGTGCGCAAACTTGTCGCCATCAAGGAAATGCTGCTGCTCAGCAATGAGCCGGCTGTACGAGCGTCGGCGCTCAAGACATTCCGCCGTGAAGCCAACATTTTGGCGACCTTGAGCCACCCTGCCATTCCAAAAATCTTCGATTTCTTCGACATCAATGATCGCGCCTACCTGGTGATGGAATACATTAATGGTGGAGACCTCGAAGTCATCCTGAGCAAAACGCGCGATCTACCGGTTGAGAAGGTCATCGAGTGGGCGATCGCCCTGTGCGACGTGCTCGACTATCTCCATCGGCATGAACCGGAACCGATCATTTTTCGCGACATGAAACCCCCCAACGTCATGATCGACAGTCGGGGTGAAGTTCGCTTGATCGACTTCGGCATCGCCAAGACATTTGTCGCCGGTGTCAAGCACACGATGATCGGCACAGAAGGGTATTCAGCGCCAGAACAGTACAAAGGGGATGTAACGCCCCTCAGCGACATCTACAGTCTTGGCGCAACACTGCACCATATCCTGACACGGAAGGACCCGCGGTTGGAGCCGCCTTTCAGCTTCCACGAGCGGCCGATCCAGAACTTCAATCCGAACGTGCCCGAAGAGATGGTCAGGATCATCGAAAAGGCGCTCGCTTTTAAACCTGAAGACCGCTACGCAAGCTGCGCAGAGATGCGCGAAGACCTCGATATGCTGCGCTTCCGCCGCAAAGGCGGCATCGTGCTTGGAACTCCCACACAAGCCGGTCAGGCGGCGGCCAACGGGGTCGCACCCGCCACCTCAACGTTCGAAATGAGTGGTTCAGCCGGTGGTCTCCAACCCAAATGGGTTTTCAAAACAGAAGACGAAATCCGCACCAGTCCGGCACTCTGGAATGAGCTGGTCTTCTCAGGCTCCTACGACACCAATATGTGGGCGCTCAAGGTCGACAGCGGCGAACTCGTGTGGAAATATCCCACCAATGGCGGGATCGCCTCATCGCCCGTCGTCGATGCCCAAAATCGCTTGGTCATCTTCGGCTCGGAGGATTACCGCATCCACGCCCTCGACACACGGACAGGGCGCATGAGCTGGACGTTTGCGACCAAGGATCGCATCCGCAGCACGCCGCGCGTTGAACACAATCACGTCTTCTTCGGCAGCGACGATGGCAAAGTATATGCACTCAACGCCATTAACGGACGCAAGATCTGGGAATTCGACATGGCCGCGCCAGTGCGCTGTCGTCCGTTCGTCACCAACGACCTGGTCATTGTCGGCTGTGAAACGGGCGAAATCTATGCCCTGAGCCTCTCAGGCCAGCGTAAGTGGAACGTGCGGACGAAAAAGAGCGTGAT
The DNA here is from genome assembly GCA_964438415.1 of uncultured Pleurocapsa sp. Classification (GTDB taxonomy): domain Bacteria; phylum Chloroflexota; class Anaerolineae; order Aggregatilineales; family Phototrophicaceae; genus Flexifilum. The sequence goes on from CAYTME010000005.1 coordinate 45,126, forward strand.
GTCTGGCCCAATCGTCGATGCCAAAGAAGGCATCTGCTACGTCGGCTCGTCGGATGGTTACATGTACGCGCTGGACGCCAACACGGGTTACAATAGCTGGCGCTTCCGCACCGTAGGCCCCATCTTCTCGTCGGCTGTGCTGCACAACGGCTATGTTTACTTTGGATCGGCAGATGGGCATCTGTACGCAGTTAATGCCCAATCTGGACGTGAACGCTGGAAGTTCAAGACCGACAAACCGGTCGTCGGTTCACCAACCATCTTTCAGAATGCCATCTACTTTGGAAGCAGCGATGAGTACCTATACTGTCTTGACGTAGAAAATGGGCGAGAACGGTGGCGATTCAAGACCGGCGGCCCGATCACGTCCACACCGCTCATCGCCGGAGACATCCTCATTTTCGGCTCGTTCGATCACAGCCTTTACGCCTTACCTCTCGTGACTTGATATACCCTGACATTGTTTTGCAGATTGAAGTGGAGCCGTGCAGGATGAACGTTTTTCGCCGCTTCTTCAGCCAGTCGGATCATGAGCCTGGAAAGACAAACACTGTGCCTTCAGAAAATGGAACTGCTAACGACATAGACGAGAATGGCACAAACCCGCTCCCGCTCATGGACGGCATCACACGTCCGCTGACGGCTGAGGATGAAACGCCGGCACTGCTTTTAGCTCATCTAATGTATGGACAAGCAAGTGATCTGGGTATCGTGCGCAAGAACAACCAAGATGCCGCTCAGTCCTTCCTCTCGACCTGTGCCTCTACAGACGTTCGGCCCGATTTCGGGGTATTCATCGTCGCCGATGGCATGGGCGGCCATCACGATGGAGAAATCGCATCTGCTATTGCCGCGCGCACCGTCATTAATGAAATTGTACGCCGCATCTTTCTACCGATGGTGAGCGGTGCTGACGAAGAGCGACCACCCATAGCTGAAGCTCTCGACGCTGCGATCATGAAGGCGAATGCCGAAGTCGTTCGTTCGGTGCCAGACGGCGGCACGACCCTGACGGCCGCCGTGATCATTGGGGATTTGGCTTGCATCGGCCATGTCGGAGACAGCCGCGCCTACCTGATCGATCAACGTTCAGCGGAGCAAATCACACGCGACCACTCCTATGTGCAGCGCCTGTTCGAATTGGGCCAAATTGACGCATCAGACACAAGCACGCATCCGATCAAGAACGTACTCTATCGGGCGCTCGGCCAGACCGACAGCTTGGAAGTCGATATATCCACACGGCGTCTGCCTGCCAATTCACATTTACTCCTTTGCAGCGACGGCTTGTGGGGACAGGTTAAAGACTCGGAAATCGTGCGCATCGTCAATCAACACGAGAACCCACAAGCAGCCTGCCTCGATTTGATCGCATTGGCAAATCAGCGCGGCGGGATCGACAATGTGACTGCGATCTTGGTTCAAGTGCCCGGCTAAGTGCTTTTACCACAGATGAGTCGTTATGTCATTCGATGGAATCGATCCGTACAACCTGCTGGGTGTTTCCCATCTCGCTACGTACGACGACATCAAAGCGGCATATCGGCGTGCCGCACGACGCCTGCACCCTGACGCCAATGGCAACCCAGGGGCTAGCACGCAGTTTGCCCAGATCAACGCGGCCTATGAGCTGCTGATCGACCCAAACAGGCGCAAAGGATATGATGCGCGCGCGGCGGTCAACGCCGCTGAGCAGCTCCATTTCACCCTGAAGGTGACACCGAGCAAGCGGCGTATCCCCCTGCTCCGAGAAGCGCAAGTGGTCTATCTACTAGCAGAGATATTTCCCGATCCGCGCGCCAATCAAGAGACGTTCAAACGCGAGTCGCGGCTGAACTTATGCCTCGTGCTAGATCGCAGCAACTCGATGAATGGCCCGCGTCTGAATGAGGTAAAAGTCGCAGCGCATCAAATCATCGACCGCCTGAACGAGAACGATATCCTCAGCCTGATTGCTTTCAACGACCGTGCCGAAGTGATCATCCCTGCGACGCCCGTCACTGACAAACCAGCACTCAAAGCGCGTGTCAGCATGATGTCCGCGGTCGGCGGTACGGAGATCTTTCAAGGCCTGCAAGCGGGGGTTGAGCAAACGCGCATGTTTTTGGCACCGCGTTTGATCAATCACGTCCTGCTGCTAACGGATGGCCACACGTTCGGCGACCAGGACAAGGCGATTGCCTTGGCTCGCGAGGTTGCCAATGAGGGCATCATCATCAGCGCTATGGGACTAGGCCAAGAATGGAACGACAAGTTCCTCGATGAACTTGCCAGCAGCACCGGAGGCACCAGCAGCTACATCAATTCCGCCAACGCGGTCGTGCGCTTTCTCGATAACCATGTGCGCAACCTTTCGAACGTGTTCGCCGACCGCGTGCAGCTTTCCATCGCCCCAGACCCAGATGTACGGCTCGAGCTGGCCTTCAAGCTCGCACCCAGCCCTCAGCAGCTCGACATCACACAGGGATACATACCTCTTGGCGGTCTTCAGCGAGGACGCAGTATCTCGGTCCTGATGCAGTTCGAGCTGCCAGCCGACCTTCGTCCGGGTTTTCGATCGGTCGCGCGGCTGGTGGTCGTCGGGGATATCTTGGCTGACCGCGTGCGCCGCTTCAATGCCCTCAGCGATCTCTCCCTGGAAATCAGCCCCGAGCAGGTGAACGAGAACCCACCCACTGCCATCCTCGACGCACTCGGCAAGCTCACCCTCTATCGAATGCAGGAACGTGCACAAGATGCGGTTGAGCGGGGTGACATTCGCCAGGCAACTCGTCACTTGGAAAACCTTGCGCTGCGTTTGCAAGCCATGGGTGAAACCGAGCTTGCGCAGCAGGCACTACGTGAGGCACAGCAGGTTGCCCACACTTCCGCGCTGACAGATCGGGGGCGTAAAACACTCAAATATCAAACACGCCACCTGATGGCAAGGTCAGAAAACGAGGATCAGGACGCATGAGACAGTGTCCATACTGCGGCACGTCCAACCGCGCTGGCGCTTACTTCTGTGACGACTGCGGACAGCCGCTGCATCAGGACGCGGCCTCGGCCACACTTCCAACCCGCCAGATCGACCTGGTAACCAGCGAGTTTAGCAGCAAAGCGCGCTGGGGAACTGCGCATTTCGCCGAAGATGCGCTTGTGCTTTTTCACATTCGTGATGTTCCCGAACCGATCGCTGTTCAACCACATGATCGCCTCCTGATTGGTCGAGCTGATGCCCACAGCGACATCCAACCAGATCTCGACCTCACCCCATACGGGGCCATGGAAAAAGGTGTCTCGCGCAGCCATGCCATGCTGTTCCGTACTGAAGACACATTAACCATTATCGATTTGGGCAGCGCCAACGGAACCCATCTCAATGGCCAGCGGTTGGTGCCTGAACAGCCGCGCGTGCTGCGCGATGGCGACGAGATCCGCTTCGGCAAGCTGGTCGCGCATATCTATTTCAAAACAAGCGGCTTGCCCGGTTGAGCAGCACATTCAAAGCGAACTTCTATCGTTCCAAGCCAACATGTCTGATACTATCCGGGTATCGGACTCATTCGCTCATCAAGCGAAATCAATTCACATGGAGTACAGCCGAATGTACACACTGCTGCTGCATATTGCGAATGCCGACCCGGTCAAAGTCGATCTAGAAGACCTGCCCCATCCACAAGATCAGATCATTATCGGCAAGAACCCGCGCGACAAAGCCGACAGAGACGTGGCATGGCTGGAAGACGGCGTCTCCACGGTGATTTTTCCCTGGTGGCGCATTACCTTCATCGAAGTCCTGCCGTCCGCAGCGGAAGAAGAAGCCTATCCACTGCCGTTCCGCAACGACTGAGCACGGCACGATTTGAGGATATTCAAAAAACGGTACGATGCTGCCGGTCAAAACACAAACGCGATCCGCTGAGTCACGATACAGCGTCAGGGATAGGAAAAAGCGGATCCGGTCGTAGATTTCTCTCGACCACGAGCTTAAAATTGGCATCGTAAGAAGCGGTGGACAATCTCATGACGATCTCTCCCAAACTTCCACGCACCATCCAGCGCGATGGCAAACGCATCCTTGTGGTCGATGACGAGCCGCGCATGATCAACTTCATCCGCATGAACTTGGAGCTGGAAGGTCACCAAGTCATCGAGGCGCACACAGGACTCGAAGCGCTCGAAGCTGTGCGCACCAAACTGCCCGACATCGTTCTGCTCGACGTGATGATGCCGGAACTCGACGGCTTCGAAACGCTGCGCCTGCTGCGCGAGTTTTCGACCATCCCAGTGATCATGCTGACAGCAAAAGGTGAGGAAAACGACAAGGTCTACGGGCTGGAACTGGGCGCAGATGACTACATCACAAAACCTTTCGGCCCGCGCGAGCTGACCAGCCGCATCAAGGCGGTGCTGCGCCGCGCGGACATGCCGTCCGCTGCGCCGAGCCAAGCGGTGCTCAAAATCGATGACCGTCTTAGCGTCGATTTCAACCGCCGCGAGGTGATCGTCAACGGCGAGCGCATTAAATTACGTCCGACCGAGTATCGCCTGCTCTACCACCTGATCGAAAACGCGGGGTGGACTGTTCCCCACGATCAACTGCTGGCGAAAGTCTGGGGATATGAGTACCGCGACGAGGCGCATTACGTCCGTCTGTACGTCAACTACCTGCGCGAGAAGATCGAGGAAGATCCCAGCAACCCCAAATACATCCTGACCGAGCGCGGCGTCGGCTATCGATTCGTCGATTTCAAACGAGAAGATGCCTGATCACCCCAGCGCCACATCGAGCAGCATCATCAACGCAAAACCGAACATGAGGCCCATTGTCGCGAGGTCGTGGTTACCTCCAGCTTGCGACTCCGGGATCACTTCTTCAACGACGACGAAGATCATCGCCCCCGCTGCGAACGCCAGTGCGTAAGGCAGCAGCGGACGCGCAATCAGCACAGCCGCCGCACCAAACACGCCAGCGATCGGTTCCACCATGCCGGAAATCTGACCGTACCAGAAGCTCTTGCCGGGGCTAAGACCCTCGCGACGAAGCGGCGCGGCCACCGCGATCCCCTCAGGGAAGTTTTGCAGACCGATCCCGATCGCTAATGCGACCGCCGCGCTGAACGATGCGGACTCCAGCCCTGCCGCCGCCGCACCGAATGCCACACCAACGGCGAGACCCTCCGGAATGTTGTGCAGTGTAATCGCAGTGACCAGCAGCACCGCGCGCTGCCAGCTCGTCTTCAGACCCTCGGCCTCCCGCGTTGGCTGGAAGATGTGGACGTGCGGCAGTATCGTGTCAACTCCTCGCAAAAACAGTCCGCCAAGCAAGAAACCCGTCACAGCCGGCAGCCATGCGGGAACTCCCTGCTCTTCGGCAAGTTCGATCGCCGGAGCCAACAGGGACCAGTAACTGGCCGCGATCATGACGCCTGCTGCCAATCCGAGCAGCCAGTCGAGCAGCTTGCGGCTGACGGTGCGCGTAAGAAACACGGTGGCAGCGCCGAGCGCGGTGACGCCCCAGGTAAACAACGTCGCGATCAATGCCAGCACGACGGGAGAAGATCCGGCGATGGTGTCGAGCATGAGATTATCGTCTGCGCCTTTTCCCGCTCTTGTATCCAGTCGAAGCTGTGTGCACCTATCGTCCGGCCCTTCGGCATATAAGGACAGCATTCAGTCAAATGCATCTGGTGCTGCCAGCAAACCTTCGGCAGATAGGTTCACAGAGGTGAGAGCAGATTGTCCCAATATCAGGAAAACCTCCGCTGGAAGGTTTGCGAAGATATCGCCAATCTTATCATCGTCCTGACCGAGGGTGTCGAACAACGGCGATTTGAACCCACGATTTGGAATTGCCGGCTCTTCAATGTTCAGCTCTGTACCGCCAATTTTAGCGCGAGTCTCGTTCCAATATAGCTCTTACACTCGACCGATACCGGTCTAACAAGCGCTCTCTAGACTCAACGATGCAAAGTGAGTGATTCAACGCAGGGTCTGCTGACCCTGTGCCAGGAGCGTTAGGAGCAGCGGTCATGTCACGAACAGTCGGAATCGACTTGGGCACGACCAACAGCGTCGTCGCCGTCATTGAAAACGGCGAGCCAGTGGTCATCGCCAGCGCCGAAGGTGGGCGCACAGTCCCGTCGATCGTCGCATTCAACAAAAGCGGTGAGCGGCTCGTCGGTCAGGCCGCGAAACGTCAAGCGGTCGTCAACCCAGAAAACACCATCTTTTCGGTCAAGCGGCTGATGGGAAAGAGCTTTGCCGAAGCCGCCTGGGAAATCGAGCACCTGCCCTACCGAGTCGTCAGCGGCCCGGCGGGCGATGCGCGTATCAAGATCCCAGCCACCAATCGCGAATATTCACCGCAAGAGATCAGCGCCATGATCTTGACCAAGCTCAAGCAGGACGCCGAAGCATACTTGGGCGAGCCGGTCACACGCGCAGTTATCACGGTTCCGGCCTACTTCAACGACAGCCAGCGTCAGGCCACGAAAGACGCTGGAAAGATCGCTGGGTTGGAAGTACTGCGCATCATCAACGAGCCAACTGCTTCGTCGCTCGCATATGGGCTGGACAAGAAGACCAGCGAGACGATCCTCGTCTTCGACCTCGGCGGCGGCACTTTCGATGTATCCATTCTGGAAGTCGGCGACGGAGTCGTCGAAGTCAAAGCGACCAGCGGTGATACTCACCTCGGTGGCGATGACTGGGATCAACTCATCGTCGATTGGATCGCGGAGGAGTTTCGCCGTGAACACGGGATCGATCTACGTCAAGATCGTCAGGCGCTGCAGCGGCTGAAAGAAGCAGCCGAGAAAGCCAAGATTGAACTCTCCAACACTGTACAGACGGAGATCAATCTCCCGTTCATCACGGCAGACGCAGCCGGCCCGAAGCACCTCGTCCTGACGCTGACTCGCGCGAAATTCGAGCAGCTCAGCGCGCCCCTGCTTGAGCGGATCCGCGGCCCAGTCAACCAAGCGCTGAGGGATGCTGGACTCGACCGCAGCGACATCGATGAAGTCGTTCTCGTCGGCGGTGCGACGCGGATGCCGATGGTACAGGCACTCGTCACCGATATGCTCGGCAAGACACCCAATCGGAGCGTCAATCCGGATGAAGTCGTCGCCGTCGGTGCCGCCATTCAGGCGGGAGTCCTGGAAGGCGAAGTCAAAGATGTCCTCCTACTCGACGTGACGCCTCTCAGTCTCGGTGTGGAGACGATGGGTGGGGTGATGACAACCCTGATCGAACGCAACACCACCATCCCGGTGCAGAAAAGCGAGATCTTCTCGACCGCCGCTGATGGTCAAACTGCCGTCGATATCCATATCCTGCAGGGCGAGCGTCCGATGGCCGCCGACAATATGTCGCTCGGCATGTTCCGGCTGGAAGGCATTCCAGCGGCTCCGCGCGGTGTGCCGCAGATCGAGGTCAAGTTCGATATCGATGCGAACGGCATCCTGAACGTCACCGCGACGGACAAAGCCACTGGCAAAGCGCAGAAGATCACCGTCACAGCGACGACAAACCTGAGTCAGAATGAAGTGGAACGGCTGGTACGTGAAGCCGAGCAGCACCGCAGTGAGGATCAGCGCCGTCAGCAGCTCGCACAGGCACGTAACGAGGCTGATACGCTCGTCTACCAGGCGGAGAAAGCGCTGCGCGAATTGGGCACAAAAGTGCCGGCCAGCGACCGCGCTACGATTGAACGCCAGATCGCCGATGTGAAGAAAGCGGCGGGTGGCGAGGACGTCAACGCCATTCGCGCTGCATCACAGGCGCTGCAAAACGCGACCTACGCGCTCAGCCAGCAGATGTATGCGAGTTCCGCAAGTACGGGCGGAAGCACGCAGCAGGGTGCGGCCGGGCGCAGCGATGATGTCGTCGAAGGCGAATACTCCGAGGCATAAACGCACTGCTCAGCGGCACGCAGCGGAAATAATACAGGGCGAGTCGACAACTCGCCCTGTACGCGTTTTTGCGCTGGCGTTATTCCGCGTCGTCGATGATGCTGAACTCGTCAAACAGGCGGATTTCGCTGCCAGGCTGACGTGCGTCGAACACATAGCTGCTGATGACACCGGTGGAGGTATCGAGCACGCTGAAGGCCGTCAAATCGTTGCTGGCGATGCACGGCAGCGGATCGCCATTCTCGTAAGTCATCGGCGCGAATACGCTCGGCATGATCGGCTGCAGACCGTGCGGGTCGCCAAAGGGTGCGTAGTTAGCGGCATTGTAGCGCGCATCTCGCGGCACGTTCCCGCGCTCGCGGTAGCCCTCTAGGTAACAGCCGTAGTTGTTGCCGACGTTAGCCGTTTCAAGGATGTCGATGCCGCCCTCGGTTTCCATGCGGAACCAGAGATGCGAGTGGCCTTGGTGCATGAGTTGAACACCCGCTTCCTCCAGCAGCGGCATAACATCGCGCATGAGAATGTCATCCTCAATCGGGTACTCGTAGCGCACAGCGATGATACGCCCCTGGTCGTCACGGTCGATAATCTGCACGGGATGGGCCATCACCGGGTTATAGTTGTCACCGACGCCATGCGGCCCCTGATGCAGCAGCACGATCTTGTAGCGCGCGTTTCGGAACGCTTCGCTGTTGAGCTGCTCGACCAGCCACTCGTACTGCGGGCTGCCCGCCTGCAAGTCCTCGAAGATGAAATCGCCGTAACCCCATTCAACAGGGTTATTCAGGTCGCGCAGGCGTTCGCGATATTTGCCGCGCGCATCATCCCCCAGGCTGGGAGTGCGCCAGATGCGTGTGCTGTAGAGCGAGATCAGGTAAATATCACCGTACTGCAAGCTGTAATACGTCTCGCGGCCAGGACTATCGGCCGGCAGCGTAAAGATCTCCTCGTAGGTGATCGTGTTATACGAGTTATCGAGGATCCACTGCTCACGGATGGCCGGGTCACCGGTCGGGTTGACAAGATCGGCAATCTCCTCGTAGCGTGCTTCCGCGACCGCACGAGGTTGTGGATCGTTGTACTGGTAACCGAGTTCGTTGCCAGGATTGAAGCGCCCCATCACCTCATGGTTGCCCGTAGCGGGGAAAAGTGGCGCATACTGGATAATCGCGCCACCACTGTAATTGGCCGTGCTCACGGAGGTGAAACCCTCGCCCTGAAATGTGCGCTCTAGCACTGCCGTTGAACGCCCCTGTAAAGCTGGGAAAAATGCGCGGCCCCGATTGTCATCGAACCACTCTGAAGCGCGATCCGGGATGTTCTGCAAGTCCCCTGCCAAGAACACCGCGTCCAGTGCGCCTTCGCCGAAGAATTCGACGATCTTTTGCATATTGGTCGGCGTCATCGGCATGAGCTGGTTGTCGCTGGTGAGCAGAATGCGTAGCGGCTGACCGGGCGCCGGCAGAGGCTGCAAGCTGAAGGTATCGCTCACGATCTCGGTGCCATTGTCGGCGATGCTGGTGACGAAGTAGGGCACCCGCACGCCCTGCGCTAAACCGCTCACATACGCTTCATGACGCCAGATATCGCGAGGCGTATAAGCAGTGTAGAGCTGCCCATCTTCGACCTGCTCGCCCACACGCGATCGCTGGTCCTCGGCTAGACGGCTCATCTTCATCGTTTCAGCCTCGACCACCTGATCAAGATTAGTGCCGTAAGTGACAGTATGACCGCTGCCTTCGAACTCCGTGAACCAAACGACGTGTACGCCGTCTTCGGTCGGAAGCTGCAAAAACGGATCGGTCAGCAGGACGGGGGCTGCTTCCGCCGCGCTTTCCTGCGCGATCAGTGGCAGCGCGCTTGCTGCTAGTAGGCCAAGCACAAGGACGACGATCAAGCCGAGTTTTTGTTTGGACATTCCGCTGCACTCTCCTCCACTCTGGACTGGTCGATACAGGCTTTACCGACTTCGGGCAACTATCAGTCTGACCAGCTACGTTTAAATTCAGGGCAAATCGCGTCCAAGCTGGGTTTATGGCGCGGTGAAATCTGAAACTGACTCTCCTGTGCAGCCTGCCCGAACACAACCCTTTAGCGGGAGAGCAGGCCGATGTAGACTCCATGGATCGCTTTCATAAAAAAGAACTTTGCATGTGAAACCCTTCAGCTACTTCGATCTGCTCGACGCGTTTGTCTTGTCCGGTTGTCCTGTCTGCCGTCTGCTCAGCGCAGACTCAGAACGTTTCATCGGCCTCTTGCTGCGCGAAAGTACAACCGATCCCGGCATCCAGCAGCGATTCCGCGCGAGCCGCGGCCTATGCAACTACCACGCCTGGCAGATGCGTGAATTTAAAGGCTACGCATCGAGCGTGGCTGTGCTTTATGAGGCCGCGCTCGATGAGCTGATCGATGTGCTCAACAGCACTGCTTCCAAGAACCCAGCGACCAACCTGCTGCGCCGCATAAGCCCCAGCACACGTGGCGACCAAGCAGCGGGCAGCTTGGAAGAGGCTCAGAAATGCCAGTGCTGCGAGCTAATGGATCAGGCAGAACAGCGGTATATACACACGATTGCGAGCCACTTTGGTGAAGAGCAAATGCAGGAGGCCTACCGCGCATCCGATGGGCTGTGCCTGCCGCATTTTCGACTCTTGATACACAAACTCAACAGCGGCGATCACGTACGCATGGTCGCAGAGGCGCAGATACGCAAGTGGCAAAGCCTCAAAGGGGAGATTGATCTCTACCTGCGCAATCTCGATGGACGGCGCCTGCAAGAGCCGATGGGCGCGGAAGGTGACAGTTGGATCCGCGCCATCGAGATCGTCGCGGGAGTACGCGGCGTCTTCGGGATGCGCCGCAAGCGCGAGTGATCGGCAGCCTATACCTCGGCGAGTCCACGCAAATTACGATAGGCGGACTCGAAGTCGGCGATCATCGCCTCTTTCTCCGCCGCCTCCAGATTGCTGGCACGTACCGCATTCAAGGCGATTTCTTCCAGCTCGGGTATCGTGATCAAACCCTGTTCGACGGCGGTCAGATACTCATCATTAAGCGATGACTGGTAGAGCGCGGGCATATCGCTCGAAAGCACGACAGGCACTCCAGTGTCATAGAGCTGGCGCAAAGGGTAGCTCGCGGCGTCTGCGACCCACCCGTGCTTGACTGCGCGTGCCAAACTCAAACAGGCAGCCGCCCCGTTTTCGCGCATTTTCGCAACCGCCTCATTGGACTCGGCCAGCCCGCGCGCATCGATGATCCGTGACGGCGCCAGCGCCTCGATCGCTTTGACGATGCCTTCTGCACCGTACTCTTCACCAGCACGGACAGCGCGGGCAACATCGCGTTTCTCCGCCGTCTTGAACGGCCGCTCGAACTGACCCACGGGCATGATGCTCTCGCGTCCTATCAAGCCGATGCCGACCACGCCCGCTTTACGTGATGACGGACTGGTCGCCCAGCGCACAATATCCTCGGCACGGCGCGGCTCCTCACGCGGGATCGAGATGATCCAGCCCAACTTGATCTTCCAGGCGCGCTCCGCTCGATCACGTCCGTCGTTGATGACAGCAAGAAACTCATCTGGCTGGAGCGCCAGCACCCCGTACAGAGTCGGGTCAATCGAGATCTCGGCGTAGCGCACATTCTGCTTATGCAAAGTCGTCCCCAGTTCGTAGACGACGTATTTGAGGTCATCGGGTGTGGTCAGCCAACTCGCTGCCATCTTGATGATATCATCCAGCCGTGTGTAATCCGGCTTGCGCAGCAGCTCCATCCACACCGGGAAATGCTTCAAATGATCGCCAATTTCGTTCTGGTCGGCAATGACTGCGACCGTCTCTGGCCGCATCGCACCGGACAGATGGACGTTGATCTCGACTTTGGGCATCGCTTTGACATAATCCGAAAGCGCCATGACTGTCTTTCCTTACCTGGGTGCAACTCTCTAACGCTGCTTTCGCGCAATCGCCGCCTGGAGCAGCCCCTTGAAAAGCGGATGTGGGCGATTGGGACGGCTGAGAAATTCAGGATGAAACTGGGAGCCGATCATAAATGGATGGTCGCGTAGTTCGGCGATCTCGACCAATCGGCTGTCCGGGCTGAGGCCGCTAAATTCCATACCTGCACGTTCAAAATCTGCTCGGTACTCATTGTTGAATTCAAAGCGGTGACGGTGACGCTCTTCGACCTGCTGTACATCGCCGTAAGCCGCGGCAGCATGGCTGCCAGGCTTGAGCAGGCACGGATAAACGCCCAAGCGCATCGTACCGCCCATTTCGACGATGCCACGCTGTTCCAACATGAGGTCGATCACCGGATGTTCGGTATTCGTCTCAAACTCTGTGCTGTTCGCGTCTTCATGACCCAACACATGACGCGCGAACTCGATGCACATAGTTTGCATGCCTAAGCACAAGCCGAGGTAGGGAATCTGGCGTTCGCGGGCGTAGCGCGCGGCCAGGATCTTGCCCTCAATTCCCCGGTAACCGAAACCTCCCGGCACTACGATTCCATCGACCTGCTCCAGGCCCTCCCATCCCTTGTCCTTTTCCAGATCGCCGGAGTAAATCCACGTAATCTCTAACCGGTAATCATGGGCAGTGGCGGCATGAAACAGCGCCTCTTTGACACTCATGTAGGCATCATGAAGCTCAACATACTTGCCGACGATGCCGATGCGAACCGAGTCACGATCTTTCAACTGACGCATGCGGTGCACCATCGCGCGCCACTCGGTCAGATCTGGCCGCGGCGCATCGAGACGCAGGGCATCCACAATATAATCGCCCAGTCCCGCATCTTCCAAAGCCAACGGCACGCTGTACAGCAGATCGGTCGTCACCAGGGGGATGACCGCTTTCTCATCAACATCGCAGAAGAGCGCGATCTTGCCGCACACCTCGCTGCTGACCTCGTAGTCAGTGCGCGGAATGATCACCTGCGGCTGAATACCCATACTGCGCAGCTCGCGCACGCTGTGCTGCGTCGGCTTTGTCTTCAGCTCGCCAGTCGCTCCGATGTGTGGCAGGAATGTCACATGGATGAAGAGCGAGTCGCTGCGTCCGATACTGCTGCGAAGCTGACGGATCGCTTCAAGGAATGGTTGACCTTCGATATCGCCAACCGTGCCGCCGACCTCGACGATAACGACATCAGCGCTGGTCTCCTTGGCCACGAGACCGATACAGCGCTTGATCTCATTGGTGATATGTGGGATGACCTGGATCGTGCCGCCCAGAAAATCGCCGCGCCGCTCTTTTTCGATCACGTTCATGTAGACGCGGCCCGCGGTCACATTGCAGGTG
>CAYTME010000005.1:58411-60589 GCA_964438415.1 uncultured Pleurocapsa sp.
ATGCTGAAACGGGCTCATCGTGCCCGGATCGACGTTGAGATATGGATCGAGTTTCTGGATCGCCACTTTGAGGCCGCGGGCTTTCAAAATACGCCCAATGGCGGCTGCGGTCACGCCTTTGCCGACCGAACTCACCACACCGCCGGTGCAGAAGATGTATTTGGTCATAGGCCGCGGTTCTATCCCTGTTGATCAAAAATGCAGCGGGGACATGATCCCCGCTGTCACGGTGCTGGGCACAGGACGCCGCACCAGATTGTACACGAGTGTGCCGGGCTAGAGAAGTTTCACCAGCGCATCAACCGCGCGCCGCATGTCAAGCAGGATGAGGCCCAAGCGGCCACCCTCACGCACAAGCGTTGTCAGAACCGCCTCAGTCCCGACCGACATCAGGATGATATAACCCGCCTCACCCTTGATGTAGACTTGATCTAAAGCACCGCGTCCCAACTCACTGGAGATGCGCTCGCCCAAAGATAGCATAGCCGCCGACATAGCCGAGACACGATCTTCCTCGACCCCCACCGGCAGCGATGAGGCCATGATCAAGCCATCGACGCTTACGACCGCAGACGCCTCAATTTCGGGGGTCATGCCCTGCATTTCGCGGAGACGATCGACCATCGACTCGGCGCGCGTTTTCGTCATTGATGCACGCTCCTTCTTCAAAACGCGCCCCCGGCGTAGGCAGTGACCGGAAAGCGGTGAACATCTCACTCTGTAGGATAAGGCGGCCAACGCCGCGCTGCGAGGCACAGTTCAAATCTACACCATTATACAGGGCGAATTCCGGCGGGCAACATTGAGCATCAATGATCAGTCAAAGCGAACGCGCTCGTACAACCGTGCCAGTTCGATGACACAATCGACGCTTTCCAAACGCATTTGCTCATGTAGGCCAAAAATATCGGTGTACAGCCACTGTCCGTCCAGTTGGCGCAGATATCGCTCGACACGTGGACGATCCTGTGCGATCAGGACATACTCACGCAGTGAAGAGATCAGCTTGTACTGCTCAAACTTGAATCCCCGATCGTAAGCTTCAGTTGAAGGCGAAAGCACCTCCGCGATCAGAGTCGGGTTGAGCAGTGTATCGCCCCGTTCGTCCCTTAAAACCTCGTCTTCACCGCGAACCACGACGATATCGGGATAGGCCAGCAGACCGCCAGGCGTGCGCACGCGTAAATCGGACACATCGATATTACAGCCGCCGCGACCTCGAAGCTGCTCATAGAGCAGAGCATAGGTGCTGCCAACGATACGCACATGCGACAGTTTCGCCCCGACCATCGCGTAGGCTGCGCCCGCAAAGTACTCGTGCTTGACCGTGCTTGACCGCTCGAGATCGAGGTATTCCTCGACCGTCATGACCGGGTGACAAACTGCCGACATCGAACCTTCCCTCGCCTCTGCCGCGACCATCATAACACAGCTCAACTGCGGGAAATGAAACCTATCACCAGCCAAAGCACACCCGCGCCTGCCGCCGCCAGGCCGCCAACGACCAGCGCAGCATCAAACCAAAACTGCTCTGGAAACAATCGGATCAGCGTGTCTGAGGTCAGGAAGTACCACGTGCCATCTTCGAAGAGCAGGGTGTGGAAGCCGGTGAAGAACGTGTTCCACCCGACGATTGCCAGTACGATGACCAGCGCGATCGCGCCCCAAGTCATGAACGCACCGCGCTTGAGCGCCAAACGCAGCAGATTACCCGATCGCACCAAGACCATCATGGAGCCGAGCGCCAACACGCCCGCAGCAGCCGCGGCCAGGAAAGCGGTGTCGGTCACCGCCTGCACATCACGCATATGACGCAGCTCACGCGCGTTGAAAAGCGGTGAGCCGTCCGGAAAGCGCAGGTCGCTCAAGTAACGGATGTCGTGGCGGTAGATCAAGTAATCAAGCGCAAAAGGCGCGTAAGCCAAGCGGTCGTCGCGGGTGAAGCCGAACGGATCATCAGGAAAGCCAGGGCGGTGATACTCGATCTGCAGGAAGAGCGGCGTCATCACCATGCGCACAGCCAGCAGCACGAGCAGCACAGGCACAGACAGCGACAAGAGCCAGCCAGCAGCAGCGGGGACCAAAGCGTAGCGCGCCGCCATCTCAGCCTCCTGGGCGAAGCTGCTCGGCACCACCGCCGAGTAGGAAGTTGACCACCAGCGAGTCGACCAGCGACTC
>CAYTME010000006.1:0-5027 GCA_964438415.1 uncultured Pleurocapsa sp.
GAGGCGGCGACCCCGCGCGGCGCGGCCAAGCTCACCCCCGTCGCGGTGGTCAAGGCCGCGGGTGCGGCGCTGACAGATGCCGACGACAATGTGCTGCTCGACTTTGCCGGCGGTATCGGCGCGCTGGCGGTCGGGCACTGCCCGCCGACCGTGGTCGCAGCGCTCCAACAGCAGGCAGCCGATCTGATCCACCTGTGCGCGATCGTCGGCACCTACGAGCCGTATGTCCGGGTGGCTGAGCTGCTCAACGAGATCACGCCTGGTGATTTTCCCAAAAAGA
This sequence comes from uncultured Pleurocapsa sp., assembly GCA_964438415.1. Taxonomy (GTDB): domain Bacteria; phylum Chloroflexota; class Anaerolineae; order Aggregatilineales; family Phototrophicaceae; genus Flexifilum. Next base: position 281 of record CAYTME010000006.1, read on the forward strand.
CGGTGCTGCTCAACAGCGGTGCCGAGGCGATCGAGACCGCGGTCAAAATCGCGCGCAGCTACACCGGACGTCCGGCGATCATCGTGTTCGAGAACGCGTATCACGGGCGCACCAATCTCACACTGGCGATGACGAGTAAGTACAATTTATTCAAGAAAGGATTTGGGCCTTTCGCGCCGGAAGTCTACCGGCTGCACTTTCCGAATCTGTATCGCCGTCCGCTGGGGATGAGCGAAGACGCCTATATCGACGACTGCATCGCCCGCTTTGAGAATGCATTTACAGCCTACGTCGATCCATCAGCGGTCGCTGCGGTCGTCATCGAGCCGGTGCAGGGTGAGGGCGGTTTCATCCCGGCACCGCACCGCTTCTTGCAGCGCGTGCGCGAGCTGTGCACGCAGCACGGCATCGTCATGGTGGCCGATGAGATCCAATGTGGGTTTGGGCGCACGGGTCGGCTGTTCGCCTGTGAGCACTACGGCATCGCCCCAGACCTGATCGTGACGGCCAAGTCGTTGGCAGCCGGTATGCCGCTTTCCGCCGTCACCGGGCGGGCGGACATCATGGATGCGCCCCATCCGGGCGGGTTGGGCGGCACCTACAGCGGTAACCCACTCGCCTGTGTGGCGGCGGTTGAAGCGATCGAGCTGCTGCGCCAGCCGGCATTCTTGCAGCGTGCGCGCCAAGTCGGTGAGCGTTTTCGCCAGCACCTGCACCGCTTGCAAGCTGATTTTTCGCTCATTGGCGATGTGCGCGGCCTGGGATCGATGGTGCTGATCGAGCTGGTCAGCGACCCAGAGACGAAGACGCCGGCCACTGATGCGACGATGGCGGTGACGCTGGCCGCGTTCCAGCGCGGCTTGATCGTCATCCGCGCTGGGCTGTACAGCAACTGCATTCGCTTTCTGCCGCCCCTCAACATCACCGATGACCAAATCGACGAGGGCATGGCCATCTTGCGGCAAGCGTTTGAGCAGGTGACTGAGATGGCGATGACTGGGGCTTGACCGCATGTGCTGTGTGCGCCACGATTGAGACGGCATCTTCGATGACGATCAAGTGGGGAAGCGAGCTGTATGCGGGTTGGCGTGTTGGCGCTCCAAGGCGCATTCATCGAACATATTCAGCGTCTGCGCGCGTTGGGCGTTGAGGCGGTGGAAGTCCGCTTACCGTCCGATCTGGAAGGGCTGGATGGTCTGGTCATCCCAGGAGGCGAGAGCACCACGATCGGCAAGCTGGCGGTCGCCTACGGGCTGATCGAGCCGCTGCGCGCGTTTGCGGCGCAGAAGCCGACCTGGGGCACCTGCGCGGGCATGATCTTTTTGGCCAAGGATATCGGTATCGACCGGCAGCCGATCCTGGGCTTGATGGATATCAAAGTCAATCGCAATGCGTTCGGTCGCCAGATCGACAGCTTCGAGACCGACTTGGCGATTGCGGCCATCGGGGACGAGCCGTTTCACGCGGTCTTCATCCGTGCGCCGATCGTGACTGAGGTGGGCACAGGCGTCGATGTGCTCGCCCAGCTCGCCGATGGGCGGATCGTCGCGGTGCAGCAGGGACGGCTGCTGGCGACGGCCTTTCACCCCGAGCTGACCGATGATCCGCGTCTGCACGAGTATTTCTTGGATTTGATCGGCACGCCTTGAACGAACGGAAAGTGAGGCTGTTCTTGCGGCGCACAATTGACGACTACGTGATACAATTTCGTCTGCCTTGCGCTACAATGACGACAGTGAGACCTTGCATTCCCATTCAGGTGAGAAGAGCTATGGACTTGGAGCGTATCTTGAGCCGCGTCGATGATTTTGGCGAAGTCGAAGACGATTTCGAAGACGATTTCGAAGGCGAAGATGACGCCGATCTAGACGTGGACGAAGTGGATGACTTCGAGGACGAGTTCGAGGATGACTTCGAAGACGATCTCGAAGACGACTTCGATGACTACGATGACGAGGATGACTACGACGAGTACGATGACGACGAAGATTTTGATGACTACGATGACGATGAGGATGATTTCTAGTCGTCATTGTGAGAAATGCGCCTGAGACGTGTTGCGTAAGCCGCTTCAATCTTTCGCTCTCGCCTGTTCGATCGCGCTGGCGTTCGGCGTCTACGCCTTTGGCCAGGCGCCGCCGCCGCTGGTCTCAATCCGCGTAGAGTCGGCGGTGGCGCTGGCTGTATCCGGTGATGGCGAGCGGCTGTTCGTCGCGGATGGCCGCGCTAACCAAGTCGATGTGTTCGATTTTGGTGAGCGCGACTCGCTCGAACTGCTCACCTCGGTTGCGCTCGGCGGCAGCCCCATCGATATTGCAGCAGGGCAGGACTATGCGGTCGTGCTGGTCGATGGCGAAGGCGAAGGCGATCTGATGGAAGTCGTCGCGCCCGATCAGTTTGCGGACGGGGGCTACGGTTTGATCGCCTTCTTCGATATCCCCGATCGACCGCGCCAAGTCGTCATCTCGCCCGATCATCGCTGGGTTTCGGTCATCGGCGACGATTGGCATCAGATCTATCAACTCGTGTCCGCCGCCGACAATGTCGGTTATCCCTTGACCGACGAACCACAGCCGATGGCAGCCGTCTTTGCCCAGGGGCTGGCGTTCACGGCTGTCGAAACGCCCCCATCTGTTCAGCAGTATATCCTGCGTCCCGACCAACCGCCGCGCGCTGCGCGCGCCCTGGCCTTGGAAGACCCGCCCACGCAGATCGCGTTGAACGCTCGGCTGACGTTGGGTGCCGTGCTCGTTGGTGAAAGTCTGCTTAAGCTGTTCGATCCGGTCACGATGACCCAGATCGGGGAAGACATCGCACTTCAGAGACCGATCGTGCGCATGCAGTTCGTCGTACGCGAGGATGGCGACTGGCTGCTCTCGCTTCCTGACGAGGGCAGCGATCTGCTGCTGCTGCCCATCTCGGATCCTTCCGCGATCGGTGAGTTGGGTGCACTGCCGGTCGGAATGGAACCAACTTTGATGGCAGTCCATGACGATCGCATCGTCGTGAGTGATGGTCAGCAGATCAGTGTGTTCAGTCTCGACTGAGCGCACGATGATCGGTCTTGGCGGGCCTTCGCGGCATGCGGCTCACCGAGGCCGGCTTACGAATGAGCGATCCCCTGCCAACCGTCGCTGTCGGACAAATCCATCTGCCGAGACATCCTACAGGAAGACGATCCCGACCGTGTACGGGGTGATGGCGCGCTGGAGCGCTGTACGATGAGTCCGCAGCGTGAGCCTGCGCTGGAGCTGGAGATCGAGAGCATGGCGCACGGCGGCTTCGGCGTCGCGCGCTATCGACGGCGGGCGGTGTTCGTGCCCTACACGATCCCAGGTGAGCGGGTGCAGGCGCGCATCGTCCGTGAGGATGCGCGCGCCCTTCATGCGGAGGGCATACGCCTGCTCGATGCTTCAGCCGATCGAGTGCTGCCGCGGTGTCCCCATTTCGGTCCTGGGCAGTGCTGGCGCTGCCAGTGGCAGCACATCGATTACCGGGCGCAGCTTCTGCTTAAGCAGGATCTCCTCGCCGAGCAGCTCGAGCGGCTCGGTGGCGTGACCGATGACGTGGTACAGCCCGTGATCGCCAGCCCGGCGCAGTGGGGCTACAACCACCATATGACGTTCACGCCGCTCGCGGGTGGGGCGCTGGGTCTGCCGCGCGCCGACGAGCGCAGCCTGGTTGCGCTCGATACCTGTCTTGTGCTCCATCCTGACCTGCTGGTGCTGCTCGAACAGCTCGATCTGGCGCTGGCCGGCATACGCCGCGTCAAGCTCCAGATCGGCAGCGACGGCGCGATGATGATCGTGCTCTACGTCGAAAACGAGGATGCGCCGGAGCTGGAGACCGATCTCAAGGCCAGTGTTAACCTCGTGCTGCCGGACAATGAGCCGGTCAATCTGATCGGCGATACGCACACGCGCTATCGCGTCCATGAGCGCGATTTTCGGGTGACTGTGGGGACGTACTACCGCGCCAACGCAGTGCTGGTGCCGGCGCTGGTCGACAGCGTGTTGGCACTGCTCGATCTCCAGCCGGAGGATTATGTCCTCGATCTGTACGCTGGGGCGGGCACCTTCAGCGCTTTCTTGGCCCAGCGTGCCCAGCTCGTGACCGCGGTCGAAAGCTACCCACCCGCCGCGACCGATGCCGAAACAAACCTGTCCGACCTAGAGAACGTCGATGTGATCGAGGGTTCGGTCGAGTCAGTGCTCGGCGAGCTGGACGGGCACTATGATGTCGCCGTCGTCGATCCGGCTGGGCCGCTAGGGGCCGAGGTGATCGCGCAGCTCGTCGATCTCGGCGTCAAGCGGCTGGTCTATGTCAGCGGTGCGGTGGGGTCGCTGGCGCGCGACTGCAAGCCGCTGGCGCGGGCGGGCTACCGCCTGATGCGGGCGCAGCCGCTCGATTTCGCGCCGCAGACTTACCACATCGACACCGCGGCGCTGTTCGTGCGCGGCTGAGCGGTCACGGGTAGTGTGTTGATGCGCCGCCTGCTGTGTTGCCGCCATCGATGATGAGGAGCTGGCCCGTCATGTAACTTGAGTCATCCGAGGCGAGGAATGCAGCCGCGCTGGCGATCTCCTCGACCTGCGCGACGCGGCCGAGCGGGAAGTGCGCGCCGAGCGCGCGCAGGTAGTCCTCGAATTCCGCATCGGACAGCGCGCGCCCGCGTGCATTGTGCCGCCAGCGTTCGACGTAGGTATCGCCGGGGCAGATGGCATTGACACGAATGCCATCGCGCGCA
>CAYTME010000006.1:5059-8547 GCA_964438415.1 uncultured Pleurocapsa sp.
AGCTGTACGACCGCGCCCTTGCTCGCGGCATAGGCCGCCGCCCTCTGCGCGCCGACGACGGCCCAATCCGACGCATTGTTGATGATGACGCCGCGCTGGCGCGCGATCATATGAGGCAGCGTGGCGCGGCTCATGTGGTAGACGCCGTGCACGTTGGTCTCGAAAGTATCGCGCCAAATTTCTGCGCTGGTTTCCAAGACGGTGCCGTAGGGCACGATCCCGGCATTGTTGAACAGGATATCGAGCTGACCGTAGATCTCGATGGCGGTGTGGACGGCGCGCTGGCAGTCCGCTTCCGAGCGCACATCGCAGGAGACGAACGTCGCTGCGCCTCCCATCGCGGTGATCTCCTCGACCACGGCCTCGCCTTTGCGCGCATCGCGCCCGGCGACCACCACCCGCGCGCCTTCGGCGGCGAAGCGGCGCGCGGTCGCCTGGCCGATGCCGCTGCCGCCGCCCGTTATGAGTGCGGTGCGGCCCTGCAAGCGCACTAGACTGCTCCGGTGCTCAAGATTTCGAGTACGACATCATCGAGCGTCAGCGACTCGGCGCGGGCATGAGCATCGGCGACTGCACGTGGGCAGAGCTGATATTTCAGCTCGTCATAGAGCACTTCGACCTGTTCACGCAGCGTCTCATACATGGGATATTCGCGGATGAAGGCGAGAATCTCAAAGGCGCGTTCCTTGTCATCCTCGGTCAGCATGGTGTCGGCGACAGCGAGCAGCGCCGCCAGCATATCGGGAACCGAGTCCTGCTGCATTGCGGTGCGCAGCGCTTGGTACAAATCGGACATCGTCCACTCAACCTAGACTGTATTCCAAACCGTCAAAAGAATGCTGTTAGTCTACAAATGATGCTTTGCAAGCGCCTATCATCAGCATCAAGTGCTTCTCCGCGCTCAACTGGCTGCTCGCTCACTCTGTTCTTTCCTCGACGATTGGCGCGTCTTGTAGATGGCGCTCCAACGCAGCCAAGGCAGCGCGTAAGGCAGGCGGCGTGTCCTCCCATGTCGCGAAGCGCTGCGCCAAATAGCGGTCATTCAGATTGGTCGCCTGCAAAGTCAGCAAGCTGTAGCGGTTGTAATGTTTGAGCAGGTAAGGGTATTCCACTGCGGCGTGATGCCGAATGGTGCGCAGCGCTGCCTCAAACGCGATCTCGCGGCCATCGACTTTCAAACGCATCTGCTCGCGCCGGAGGCGATCGATACCAGCCCGATCGGCTTGAGCGTCGATTTGGTCGAGAAGCTTCACGGTGCCCCGCGTCCAAGCGTGAAGTGCGCTGTGGCGCGGAGGCGGCGCGGTCTCACCGCGCAGCGTCAGCATAAAGGCGCGCACGAAAGCGCGCAGGTAGCGCTGGATCGTCACTTGCGACGTGCCCTCTGATAGAACTCGATACCCGCGCCGATCAAGATCGCAATCTGCAAACCCAAGCCCACCAACAGCCAGGTCGGCAGGGGTTGGCTGCTGTTCGTCTGTACACCCGCCCGTATCGGCGAAGCGACGCTGGGTGTGGGCGCAGATGCCAGTGCAAGCGGGGTCTCTGTCGGCGTCGGAACAAAAGCGACCATGTTCAATTGTGTCGGCAGCGCTTGCACCGTTGCGATGCTGGGCGGTGTCGGCGACAGTTCCTGCGCGGGCGCGAGCGCATCGAGCGGGTCTTCCGGGTATGGGGTCGGAAATTCGGGCGCTGCGGTTGCCAACGGCATGGCATCCCCGGGCGTGGGCGTATATGTCCCGGCCTTCGGCGGCACGAGGATGATCGAGCCGATCTCTAGATCGCGCACATTGCTGATGTCGTTGATCTCCTGCAGATAGGGCAGCAGATCCCAGGTGTAGCCGTAGATGAGCAAGATATCGCCCAATGTATCACCGGGCTGAACCTCATGCATGATGTTGCCGACGGCGTCTAAACCCCGCACGTAAGAGGGCTGCTGCGGTGGGCTGGCTGCGGCGAATTGGCGTCCTCCGCCAGCGCTGCTCGGCGGCTGCGGCGGCGAACCGCCAGGATTACCGAAGACGACCACATAGGCCGTTCCCCAACTGCTGCGCGCAACCCCGATGCCGACATCGCGGTAGCGGTCGTTGACGATGCCGCGGTAGTGGATATTCGAATTGACCCAGAAGCCCCAAGCATCGCCGACGCCTGCGCTGCTGCCGCCGAAGATATTCTCGCTGACATCGCTGCTGGGATAGCCCGCATTGAGGGCGCGGGTGCGCGGTCCGCTGCCATCCGGTCGGGTATGGCTGACGCTGCCCGTGTCGGCGATCCACTGTGCTTGGCTCTGCGCGGCGGCAGTCAGCGCGCCGTTGAGATTGTACGGCGCGAGGCCGACGCTGGCGCGCAGTCCATTGATGCGTCCCAACAGATCGCCGGTCACATCCTGCGCTTGAGCCGATGCGAACGGAGATAGGAACAAGGCGCACAAGGTGACGAATACCAACACGTCCTTCATGGCATTGGATTGTAGCATACGGACGCAGCTTCTTCAGCGGTTGATTGTCAGCACAAATAGATTTGAAAACCGGCGCTGCGATCTCTACCAACTGGGCGGCACCACCTCGGTCTTTCGGGTGAAGCGCATGACCCTTTGACGATGTCGCTCTCGTATGATGGTGAGTTTCGAAGCCTTGCTGGTGATCCCGGAATGCACGACGTCTAAAAGGTGGGTAAGATACTCGCTACGGCGAAGCGTCTTACGTGTTGTTACACATACAACTTGCTAAAATATGGAGACAGATGCAGCCGACCTGGCAGCACATGTTTAGAACGAGGGGTCATGAACGACGAAATCGGGCGTATCGTATTGGTGGCGATCGTGAGTTACCTGCTGGGCTCGTTCCCAACGGCCTATGTCATCGGCCGCCTCCGCAACGTCAATATCTTCGAAGTTGGAAGCGGCAATATGGGGGCGACCAACATCTCGCGGGCGCTCGGTTTGGGCTGGGGCATCTTGGTGTGGTTGGTGGACAGCGCCAAGGGCATCATCGCCATCATCGTTTCGGCGTACATTCTGCCGATGCAGCCGGCGCTCGCCACAACGCTGGCGGCGATCGCCTCCGTCATCGGTCATAACTGGTCAGCGCTGGTCGCCATGATCACTGGACGGCTGCGCGGCGGCAAAGGGGCATCGACCGCCTGGGGGACCCTGCTGGTCGTCGCGCCGCTGCAGGCGTTGATCGGCTTCGGTGTCGCTTTGACGATCATCATCGCCACGCGCTTCGTCTCCTTGGGTGTGCTGGTGATGTTCGCCATTGCGACGTTGTGGACGCTGGTGCTCAGCGCCCAGGGAGCCATTCCATCGGTCTATATGGTCTATTCGGTCGTGATCGCAGCGCTCATCTTCCTGCGCTTTCGTGAAAATATCGACCGTTTGCTCAGCGGCACGGAACGTAAGCTCGGCGACCGTGCTTGATGAACGTGGAAAACGGTGACGATCCGCTGCTGCGCTGGCGCGCCGAATTTCCCATCCTCGATACCTGCGTCTA
>CAYTME010000006.1:8657-17498 GCA_964438415.1 uncultured Pleurocapsa sp.
AGCGGCAAAGTCGGCGACCAGATCGCCCCGTTGATGGGCGCGCCTGCAGGCAGCGTGCTTATGTACGAAAACGCCAGCATCGCCAACAGTGCGCTTTTCAGTGCCCTGGCGTTCGACGACCCGCGGCGCGACAATGTCGTCGTCTCCGACATGGACTTCCCGTCCGATCTTTACGTCCTGCGCCGCTGGCTGCCGCCGCACATCGAAGTGCGCATGGTGCGATCACATGATGGCGTGACGCTCGATACCGACGCGCTGCTCGCCGCTGTCGACGAGCGGACGCGGCTGGTTTCGCTCAGCCATGTCCTTTTTCGCAGTGCTTATATCCTGCCCGTAGCCGAGATCGTGCGCAGAGCGCACGCGGTCGGCGCACAGGTGCTTCTCAACGGTTATCACAGCGTCGGCATCATCCCCGTCGACGTAGGCGCTCTGGAGATCGATTTTTACATCGGCGGTGTGCTCAAATGGATGTGCGGCGGGCCGGGCGGGGTCTTCATGTACGTGCGGCCAGATCTACGCCGTGCCCTCGAACCGAAGGTGACGGGGTGGTTTGCGCACCGGCGGCCATTCGAGTTCGATATCGATCGCTTTGAGCTGCGTGACGACGCCTACCGCATGGCGACCGGCACGCCGGGAATCGCCTCACTGTACGCTGTGCAGCCGGGCATTGCGGTCATCGCTGAGGTGGGTGTCGACGCGATCCGTGCAAAGTCGATCCGGCAGACGGCGCTGATCGCGGCGCGCGCAGCTCAGATGGGTTGGGAGGTGATCACGCCGCACGATCCACAGCAGCGCGCTGGGACAGTGACCGTGCGTCCTCCCCATGCGTACGAGGTCTCGCGCGAGCTTTTGGCACGCGGGATCGTCATCGACTACCGCCCGAACGCGGGGATCCGCATCGCGCCCCACTTCTACAACGCTGACTCCGAAATCGAACTCGCGCTGGCGGCCATCGACGACATCTTGCGCGAGGGGGCATGGCAGCGGCATGCCAGCGGCCGCGCGTTCGTCACCTGAGGCAGGCTGCGCGTTGGGTCGTCTGATGTGATCAGGTGGCCGCGGCCCCCGGCCCTAAGCTTCCTGCTCGATCTCGATCAGATACCCGTTGGGGTCGCGGGCGAAGCAGCGCCAGCCGCCTCTGGGCGGGGAGTGCGGCGGCGTCAGGAAATGGACGCCGCGCCGGCTCAGCTCGGTATAGACCGCATGACAGTCGCTGACATGAAAGACGAGATTGACACTGGTACGCCCCGTCGAGTTTAGATTGCGCAGCGTCATGTCCGGTTTATCGGGTGTTGGCGGGCTTTCGGTCACCAGGTACAGCCGCATCGCACCCAAAGACATCTGCGCGATGTACGGCTCATGCAGGTGTACGACGAAGCCCAAACCATCGCGGTAGAATGCCACCGACCGATCGAGGTTATCAACCACGAGCATGACGGCGCTGGACAAAGCCCAACCAGATAGATGTGCGATTTCAGACAAGTCGTCCCCCTCGCGGTTATTGGCGATTGAAGCTGCCGTCTGCATTGTACAGCGGTCTCGACGACACGTCACGGCGCGCGGGCGGCGGCTCGCGCTTCACACGTCCCAGTATCCACGCTACACTTGCCGCCGTGCTGGGCTTTTTCTGTGAGTGGAGGCGCTCTTGGTGACCACGCCCATCTTGATCATCCTGGCGGGCGGCGCATCATCGCGCATGTGGCCGCTGCGCGAAAAATCACTGCTGCGCTTCGGCGCGGAGCCGCTGTTGTTCGCACAGCTCCGGCGCTACCTGGCGATCGGCTTTCAGGACATCATCCTGATCGCCAATCCCGAAAACCGCGCCGATCTCGCGGCGCTGGCTGCACAGCTTCCGCAGATCAACATCCGCGTCGTTGTGCAGGCCGAGCCGAAAGGTATGGGCGACGCGCTGTTACAGGCTGCGCCTGCGCTGCCAAGCCGCGCCGGTGTGCCGATCTACGTCACGCAGGTGCATGATGTGGTCGATGATCAACTGCATCTCGATCTGCTGCGCGCGTGGCGAGCTGAACCGACGAGCAGTTTCATCGCCGGATACGAGCGCGATGAGTATTTCCCCGGCGGCTACTTGATCGTCAGCCCGAGCGGCCGCATCACCGGCGTGATCGAAAAACCGGGGCCTGAAAATCGTCCAAGCAATTTGGTCAACATCGTCGCACACATTCATGCCGACGCCGCCCGCCTGATCGATGCCATCCGCGCGCAGTACGCCGCAGAGGCGGCGACTGATGACCATTACGAGCGGGCGATGGACGCGCTGATGAAGTCGTATGTTTACCGCGTGGTTCCGTATCGCGGTCCCTGGCACGCGCTCAAGTACCCCTGGCATGTGCTCGATGTCATGAATTACTTCTTGTGGAAGATACAGGGGCAGCATGTGGCCGAAACGGCTTACGTGGCCAAGACCGCCACGCTGGTCGGCGATGTCTATATCGGCGAGCGCGCGAAGATCTTTCCCGGTGCCGCTGTGGTCGGGCCCGCGTATATCGGCGCGGATACAATCGTCGGCAACAATGCGCTGGTGCGTAATTCGATGGTGCTCAATCACTGCAATGTGGGTTTCACGACCGAGGTTGCGCGCAGCTACGTCGCCGATCACTGCGATATGCACGCCTGCCGCGTGCTCGACTCGGTATTTGCAGCGGGCGTCAACTTCTCAGCAGGCTGCACGACGGCCAATCTACGCATCGACCGGGGATCAGTCGTCAGCCGCGTCAAAGGCCAAAAGCTCGACAGCGGGCGCAGCAAGCTGGGCGCGATCATCGGCACGGGCGCATTCTTGGGCGTCGATGTGATGACGATGCCGGGCGTCAAGATCGGCGAACGCGCTCAGGTAGGGCCGGGCACACACGTACATCAGGATATTCGTGATGGTCAGCGCGTCTATGTCAAGCAGGAATTGGTCATCATCGAAGCGGAGACGGAAAGCCAATGAGACTGGAACAACCCCTCGCAGAGCCGGTCACGATCCTGATCATCGTAGCGCATCCCGATGATATCGAGTTCGGTGTCGGCGGTGCGGTCGCTTGCTGGACAGATGCCGGCCACCGCGTCGTCTACTGCATTGTCACCGACGGCTCGGCAGGCAGCAACGACCCCGACGTCGATCCTCAGGCGCTTGTCGAGCGGCGGCGGCAGGAGCAGCTCAAGGCAGCGGCCATCGTCGGCGTCCACGATGTGCGCTTCCTCGGCTATCAGGACGGCGTGCTGCAGCCGACGATCGCGCTGCGCCGCGACCTGACGCGCTTGATCCGTGAGCTGAAGCCTTACCGCGTCGTGACGATGGATCCGACCTCGGTGCTGCTGCAGGAGGAGACCGAGCAGGGTGAATTCGCCTACATCAATCACCCGGATCACCGCGCGGTGGGCGAGGCGGCTCTGTATGCTTTTTTCCCCAGTGCCGAGTCGCGGCCGATCTTTCGTGAGCTGTTGGCTGAGGGTTTGGAGCCGCATCACGTGACGGAGCTGTATTTGACCGTCGCTGCCCAGCCCAATTTGGCGGTCGATATCAGTGATGTCATCGACCGCAAGATCGCCGCGCTGCTCGCCCACGAGTCGCAGCTCGATGCCGCCGTGGGCGAGATGGTGCGCGGCTGGAGCGCAGCGGACGGACAGCGCGCCGGCGTCGCCTACGCCGAGTCGTTCCGCGTCATGCGCTTCCTGCGCGGTGAGCAGCGCGAAACGCCCGCCATCCATGCCAGTGAGCAGGCGGTGTGAGGCTCATTCATCGCCGAGATCGGCCTCGATGATGTCGTAGACTTCTTCGATTCGGTCGTCGGCGCGTTCCATCGCGGCAAAGGCCGCCTCATCGTCCGCCTGCATCAGCCGGATGGCCGCCTCCAACAGCGCGTCCGCCGCCTGTGCGACGAGCGCGGCCACATCTTGATAATCGTGCGGCGCGATCAAATCGTGGATCATGGCGGTGGCGGCGTTGGTCTGGCTGCGCGCCTGCTCCAACGTCTGGATCACTTGGGTCGATGTGTTCACGGCTGTCTCTCCAGGTTATTCGGTGTTCGATGCGGCTGCGCGCAGCAGTTCGAGCGTCTGCTGCTCTAATTCCCACATGTCGAGCGTCTCGCGCTGTTTCATAAGCTGGCGCAAACGCGGATAGTCGGACGCGTATTCGCGCGCCCATTCGCGGGCGAAACGTCCACTGCGAATCTCTTCAAGCGTGTTTTCCATCAGGCGTTCCAACTTCAGCTCGTCGATGCGCTCGATGCGGCTGAGCGTGCCGTACTGCGAGGTCAGCGACGCCGACTTGAGCGCCTTGAGCAGCCCCTCACGCGCAGCATGGCGCAGATAATCTGCCGACTCGCCGGAAATGTACAGCTCGGTGAAAACGGCCTCTGGCGGATAGCCCGCCCGCATGAGCACATCTGCCGCGCTGAAGATGGCTTGGTGAAAGAGCGGCAGCACCGCCTGCTGCAGGAAGAGGTCGAGTTCCGCCTCCTGCTCGAAGCGGATCTCGATCGCACCGGTGCGCAGTGCGCCCAATGCACGCGCGACCGCCAGCACGTGCTGCCACGCGTGCCGGCTGGCATCCTGACCGACGGCGACGAAGCTGTGATAGCCGGCACCATCGACAAAGCGCTCGCGCACGGCCGTCCCCATCGTGCGCGCCGCGACCAGCCCGACATCGACGAAGGGCGGCGCTTCGATGAAGCCGAACGCGATATTGTACGCGCTGGTGAAGATGAGCGTCTGGCCGCGCCGCAGCACTGGTGACACGTGTTCGATGTACATCTGCGGCATCGTCTCATCGCGCACGAGCAGCAGCAGGATATCCGCCTGACGCGCTGCCTCGTCGATCGTGTTCACTTGGAAGCCTTCGTCGGCGGCTAACTGGCGCTTGGCTTCGGTCGGATCGGTGACGATGACCTGCACGCCGCTGTCACGCAGGTTGAGCGCGCATGGGCGGCCCATGTTGCCATACCCGATGCAGGCGACGATCCGCCCCTCTAGCACCGCCAGGTCGCCGTCCTCCTCCCGATAGATATAAGTCATACGCTCCTCTGTCTCCTCATCGTGTGCAGTCGGTTTTCATGACCGCGGTGGAGCGGACGCAAGATCGATCACATAGACCGGCAGATCGTAACCGGTGCGCTCGAAACCGAGCTGGCCGTAGATGTGCCTTGACTGCGCATTGCTCTCCTGCGTGTTGACGGTGATCGTGTACACACTGCGTCGGGCAAAGCGGTGGATCAGGTCGCTGACCAATGCCCGGCCGATGCCTCTTCCCTGTACCTCCGGCAGCACGGCGAGCCGCGCTAGGTGCGCTCCATCGAAATAGAGCGTGCTCAACTGAAACGCGACCGCGCGCCCATCCGGCAGCGTCGCCAGCGTCAGCGACGACGCCAGGCGTTCCGCGCGTCGGATTTCATCGGCGCTCATCTGCCAGGGTGCGCTGAAGGTGCTTTGATCGATGGCGATCACCTTGTCGAGATCTCCAGGCGTGGAAGGCAGCAGGCTGATCCCCTGTGCGGTGTAGTGCGGCAGCGGACGCGCGTCGCGCCGCAGCGTGATCACCTGGTCGAAGCGCCGAAATGCGAGCGGTCGGATGCAGTCGAGCAGCCATTCGTGCACGAGCAGCACAGCCACTTGGAGGACGCGCGCGCTGCGCAGATCGGGGAGCGCCCGCTGCCAGAGCTGATCGAACAGGGGGATACTCTCCTGCGCCGACTCGAACGCGGCGATCCTCACCCATGCGGCTCCGCTCATCGGCTCGCCAATGCCGAGTACACCGATCAGATGCCCTCCACGCCGAGCGCAGTAAATGAGCGCGCCCGCCGTATTCAGCCAGTCTTCGGTGTCATACCAATCAAGGTGGGTATGCGCGCATTCCGCGCGCGCCAGGAGCGTCAGTACCTCTCGACGATCGGCGCGGCTGTACGGCGCGATCGCAAGGGGATTTTCGGCGGCACGTCGATGTCTGAAGAGCATCGGGTTATGCTCGCCTGAGGCGGGTGGGGTAATCCGGCGCTGTGATGCGGACGATCGTGCAGATGCGTTCATCGACCAGCCGGCTGGCGATGCGATCTTCGATCTCTTGCAGCGTTTTGCTGGTTGTGATCACGGTCGGCAGGCGAGCGACGTAGCGGTAGTCGATGATCTGAAAGAGTTTTTCCCGCGCCCAGGCGCTCGCGCTCTCGGTGCCCAAGTCATCCAGCACGAGCAGCCCCGCGTTGCGCACGATCTGAAAGCGGCGGTCGAAGGTCGTCGTCGCGTTCGGGCTGAAGGTCATGCGCAGGTAATCGAGCAGGTCAGGTGTGGTGATGAAGATCACGTTGTCGCCCTGCTCCTGCCGCCTGTTGGCGATCGCGGCGGCCAGGTGCGTCTTGCCGCTGGCGTTGTATTTGCTCATCAAGACCAACCAGCGCTGAGGCTGGATGGCGTAATCGTAGGCGATCTGCGCAGCGCGGGCGAGATTGGCCTGTTCCTCTTGATTGACGCCGGTATGGATGTCGAAGTTGGCGAAGGTGTAGTCCGCGTACAGCGATAAACTGGAAAGCTGATCCTGTTTGTTCTGCACCGGTGTGCGGTAATCCGAGGCGGTGATGCGCACCCTGTGGATGATGCTTTCGTCGAGCAAGCGGCTGCGGATGCGCGGATCGAGCAGGTCGAGATCGGTGTTGGTCGTGATCACGGTCGGCAGGCGGTAGTTGTAACGGTAGTTGAGCAGTTGAAACAGCTTTTCCTGCGCCCACTGGCTGGGGTTCTCGACACCCAAGTCATCCAAGATCAGCAGCGGCACGTTGCGCAGGCGGTCGAATAACTCATCGTAGCCGATATCGGAACTGGGACCGTAGGTCATGCGCAGGTGATCGAGCAAGTCTGGCGCGGTGACGAACAACACCGCTTCCCCGCGCAGCAGGCGCGCATTGGCGACTGCGGCGGCCAAATGTGTCTTGCCGCAGCCGTAGGTGCCTTCCAGCACGAGCCAGCCGTCGGGCTGTTCGCCGTAGCTGCGCGCGATATCATGGGCAGCGCGCAGAGAAGCGCGCTGCTGCACGGTCAAGTAGGGCAGTTCAATCGCGAAATTGTCGAAGGTCTTGTCGGCAAAGGCACCCAGGTTGCCGACCTTGCGCAGCGTCTCCAGACGTTCGCCGGTTGCCGGACCGTGATTGCGCGGGCAGCGAAACAGCTTCCCGAAGTCGGGATGTCCGACGGGCACGTCATAGTGGATGTAGCCCAATCCCCCGCAGATCGGGCAGCCGGCAGCGGGGTTGTCGCGGTCGTCATTCGCGGATGAAGTCATCAAGGTCGGCCAGGATTGATCGCCGTCCGTTGGCATTAGGTCTCCGAGCGGTTTCATGCTTGCCCTCCTTGCGCCAGCGTTCCAAGATCGCGCGGATGTAACGCCAGCTCCGCTTTTCGTGCTCGACTGCCAGTCGTATCGCCTCCTCAACCCAGCCTGGCGGGTATTCACGCTCGGCGTCCTTCAGGTGGTCGGCGATGATCCCGGTCAGCGCGCCGATGTTTTCCTCGTAAAGCCGGTAAATGTTCGGGCGTTCTGGCACCAGTTCGACCGTGTGGCCGCGCTCACCGTGCTGCCACTTGCCTTGGGCGATTTGGCGCACGGCACTGCGTCCCGGTTCCGCGTTGATGAAAAAGACCGTCTCCACTTGGTCATTGAGCGGGACTTCCGCGCGTAGAAGTGTACCGCGTGAGCACGCGCCGTCCAGCGCCGCGCGCAGCGCAGCCAGCCCATCCCGGTTGGGATGGGTCTCGCTCAGCGAGGCGAGCAGCGCTGCGTGGTCGATGAAGTCCTGCCAGCGAACGTAGCGGTACTTGCCTTCGCGCTGCTGAATGGCGTAAAAGGCGAACAGCGTCACCTTGAGTTCGGCCAGATCGTCGATCATCGGCAGCAGATCGCTGAAAAACAGCGCCGGTAAGGTGACTGTGCGCGGTTTGCCGGGTGGAAAGCCGCCGAACTGCTGCATCACAAATCTCTCGTGACGTACTTCTGGGTTACCGGATCGGTGAATTTGGTCAGCGCGTTTTCGAAGTGGAGCGAGATCGTGCCGGTCGGCCCATTCCGGTGTTTGGCGACGATGATATCGGCACGATTTGGGAACTCCGTCGCCTCGTTGTAGACGCTGTCGCGGTAGAGGAACATCACGATGTCGGCATCTTGTTCGATGGAACCAGACTCGCGCAGATCGCTGAGCTGGGGGCGTTTGTCCTGGCGCTGCTCGACCGCGCGCGAAAGCTGCGCCGCTGTGAAGAGCGGTACGTTCATCTCGCGCGCTAGCTCCTTCAGGCTGCGGCTGATGTAGCTGATTTCCTGCACGCGGTTGTTTTGAAAATCGCCGCCGCCGTTCATCAACTGAAGATAATCGACGATCACCAGATCGAGGCCGTGCTCGTGCATGAGGCGGCGGCACTTGGTGCGGAGCTGCAGCGGCGTCAGCGCGGGGCTGTCATCGATGAAAATCTGGTGCGCGCTCATACGCCCGACCGCTTGCACGAACAGATTCCACTCGCGCTGGTTGAGGGTGCCCAAGCGCAGCCGCTGCGAGTCGATGCCGGTCTCCATCGAGATCAGCCGCTGCACGATCTGATCTGCACCCATCTCCATCGAGAAGATGGCGATGCGCGCGTTGAACTTGGCGGCGTTCGAGGCGACCGACAGCAAGAAGCTGGTTTTGCCCATGCCAGGCCGTCCAGCAAAGATGAGCAGGTCGGAACGCTGGAGGCCGCCGAGAAGCAGGTCGAGATCGCGAAAGCCGCTCGGCAGCCCCATCGTTCTGTCGGGGTGCTGCATCAGGTCTTCGATGCGCTCGAAATAGCTGCCCAACACCTCGCGCAGGCGCTTGACATCAC
>CAYTME010000006.1:17527-28331 GCA_964438415.1 uncultured Pleurocapsa sp.
CGGAAGAGCCGCGACTCGGCTTCGCTGGTCGCCTGCTCGATGGCCAGCTCCTCATCGAGCGCGAGCGCTTTGATTTCATCACCCGCGATCAACATGCGGCGCCGGATCGAAGCGCGCTCGACGAGACGGCCGTAGATCTCCGCATGGACCGATGTCGGCACGCTGTTCATGAGCTGGGTGATGTAGGCCGGCCCGCCGATATCGTTGAGGCGGCCCATGCTGCGCAGCTCTTCTTGGGCGGTCAGAAAGTCAACCGGCTCGCCGCGCTCCAGAATACGCGAGAACGCCTCCCAGATGTACTGATGGCGCAGAATATAAAAATCTTCGACTGTCAAGAACGATGCAACCGTGATGAACGAGTCGGGATTGACCAGAACCGCACCGAGGACTGCCTCTTCGGCTTCTTGACTGTAAGGGGCTTGCTGTCCAGGAAATGTCAGAGATTGCTGGGTCATGATGCCGACGCTGTCGAAAGAAAACGGCGTACACGAGACCGCGTCGCCGTGCCAGAGACGGATAGGGTTGCAAGCTGGGCTAGTCGGCGGCGGCCATCGTCAGCGCAGCGATTGATCGTCCTCGTCGTCCAGGTCGTCCAGATCGAGCGAATTGACGAAGTCTTTGAATGCGCTCAAACGTCCTTCATCGACTTCTTCCGGCTCGTCGCCAGGCATCCCCTCTGACTGCATATCTTCGTCGGGTCGGATGGCTGCGCGTTCCATCACCATGTCCGATACAAAGATCGGTGCCTTCGCGCGCACGCCCAGGGCGATCGCATCGCTCGGGCGCGAGTCGATCTCGAGCTGCCGCCCATTGACCTCGATCACGATGCGAGCATAGTAAACATCGTTGCGCAGGTCGCTGATCAAGATATGGACGATGCGCCCACCAAACTCCTGAATCACGGCTTTGAGCAGATCATGTGTGAGGGGGCGTTGGGGTGGCACTTCCTGCAGCTCGATCGTGATCGCGTCGGCTTCGCAGGGGCCAATCCAGATCGGCAGGTAGCGATCGGTGGTCGTGTCTTTCAGAATGACGATCCGGTGCTGCGACATCAGACTGACGCGAATACTGTCAATAATGACTTCTATCATAGTGATTTGCTCGAAACCCTGATTGCACTCTGACAGACATCCCTCTAGGATACTGCGATTATACACTTATCTCCAATCGGGGCAACTGCCGACTTGGGCGGCGTCTGCCGGTGAACAGCGTGGGATGATGCTGGCCGGATGCAGCGTAACCAATGCTGGGCAACTGTGTTTCTACGGTTACATGAAACTACATGAACGCCTACTCAAACAGATCCGCCAGCTCAAAAGCCTGTCCGATACCGAACTGGTCGAACGGGCAAAGGCTGGCGATAAAGACGCCTTCGGTGAGTTGTACGAGCGGTATCTCGACAAGATCTATAATTACGTCTACTACCGCACGGGCAATCATCACGACGCCGAAGATCTGACGGCGCGGGTCTTTTTCCGCGCCCTGGCGCACATTCATAACTATAAGGAGCGGGGAGTCCCGTTCCAAGCGTGGCTGTATCGCATCGCCCACAATCTGGTCGCCAATTGGCACCGTGACAGTGGGCGGCGCAAGATCATCCCGTTGGATGAATTTGTGGCGACCAATTTGCGCTCAGAATCGCCAGATCGCTACACGGAAGACAAGCATGAGCGCGAGGCGCTGCTGCGCGCGATTCGACGTTTGCCCGAAGATCGACAGCAGCTTCTGCTGCTCAAGTTTATCGAAGGGCTGTCGAATGCGGAAATCGGCGTCGTGATGGATCGCACCGAAGGGGCGATCAAGTCCCTTTACCATCGAACGCTGCTGGCGCTGCGCGACGAGCTGCGAGACGACGAGACCGCTTTATATCTGGACGATCCCTTACTGGACGATGCGCACGAGGGCTAAGAGGTGATGAACCATTCGATGACGACCCCACAAATCGAAGACATGCTGTCCGCTTTGACGGACGCGCTGGTCGGCGCGGGAGATGTCGATCAGGTGGCGCGCCGTTACGGCGTTTCGCGCGCGGAAGTCTTGGGGTTCATCGTGTTGATCGAGCGCCTGCACCGTGCGCTCGTTGGCGTCAAACCGTCACATCGCTTCGCCCATCGTCTGCGCCAAGATCTGATGGGCGCTCCGCGCATGAACGTCTTAGCGCGCATCCGGAAGCTGCCGCCGCGTGTGCAGATCGCAGCCAGCGTCGCGTTGGTCGCGACCTTCCTGCTGCTTGCGCGGCGGCGTCTGCTGACGGATGAGACGCACGAAACCGGCGCGCCCGAAATCGAAGCGGCACACTGATGCTCAGTCAGCTCGGCCCGACTGCTCGGTGACAGTACCCGCAAGCTGGCTGAGCAGAGCCTCCGCTTCTCGGCGGGCTTGAGTCATGAACTCCTCGGTCAGCGTTAAATAGCAGCGCAGGTCGCGGATCGCGCTCATCACATCGCCGCGACCGAGCTGGGCGCGTGCTCGGTTGGCGTAGACGACCGCCAGATGGTTGTCGATATGGAGCGCCTGGTTGTAGTCGGCGATGGCGCCCTCCAGGTCGCCCAGCCCTTCGGCAGTCAGTCCTCGATGGTTGTACGCCAGCGCCAGCCGACGATCGAGATAGATCGCCCAGTTGAAATCACCCAGCGCCTCCGCATACGCCCCCATCGCGTAGTAGGCCAACCCGCGGCTGACGAACAAGGGGGCTGCGCGCGGCGCGAGTGCGACCGCGGCGGTCAAATCTTCGATCGCCTGTGGGTATGCCTCCAGCTTGAAATGCGCGTGTCCCCGCTGCGTCAGCGCCTCGATTGAGTTTGGATCGAGACGCAGTGCCTGGTTGAGGACGCGCATGGCGCGCTGCGGTTCACCGCGTCGCAAGTAGCTTTCACCCCAGGCGCACAGCGTTTTTGCAATACTGTACCGAACAAATCGCGAGAAACTTTGGCTACTTTTCACGTTGTAATCCTTTTTTCACTTTCTCCCCCGTTTTCATTTTATGAAAGTCTGTCGAAATCAGCCGTAAGATCGGCTTGAGAAATCGCGCCGGCAGGCCGCTTGAGTTTCGTGGGCGAACGGTTTACACTGAGACGGTCGCTGGAGCAGCGAAAGGTGAGCGCGATGAACGAAAAGCCCGACAACGCAGACTCGTTCGAGGACCCAGACTGGCTGGATGAATTTCGCGATATTGCCAACCGCGAGCTGAGCAGCTTAGATGAAAGCGCCTCGTGCGAGCAGGTTCACCCGATCGTTGCCCACTGGTATGAGAATCTCATGGAAGGGGAACCGCCTGCATCGCGCGACTCGGTCTTGCAGGCAATGGCGTGCTTGAGCACCGAAATCCTCAACCAGATTCCCGACGATCTCTTCGATCGTTTGATGGAAATCGTCAGCGAGGACGAAATGGCCGCTTGGGTTGAGTATGTCCTGATGGTCGGACGCGCTTTCGAAGTCTCGCTCCGCAGCGGTGACCTGGACGATCTTTAGTCGTCATCCCACCAGCGAAAGCCGGGCGGGAGATTGTCCATCCCCGGCTGCTGGCTCAGACTGCTGTCGAGGATTGGCGGGGGCATGTAGCGCGCTTCTTGAGATTTACTCGGGAGGATAACGCCGGCTGGTCGCGGTACAGCGATGCGCCTGCGCGTCTCGATATGTCCCTGGATGTAGAGCAGCAGGGTGCCCAGCCCGAGGAAGGCGGCCACCGCACTCAACCACCAGCCGATCGTCGGCAGTGAAAAGATCAGCGTCAGGACGACCGTCCCGACCAAGAGATACACGTATTGGCTGCTGCGATTGTCAGCGCCGCTGCGCACGACGCGGGTCAGCCAGCGCCCAAGCGCGAGGCAAACGAGCGCTCGGCTGATGAAGATGGCCGCAAAATAGAAGATGCTGGCGAGGCCGAAATTGCCGGCACCCAGCAGAAACGCGCCTGCGATTGTGAAATCGCCGAGCTGCACCAACCCCAGCGCGAGCACGACGAGCAGGCTGAACAGCGCCAAGATCACCAGCACGGGAAACGATAGAATGAACGTGATCAAGCCCAAGCCGAGGCTTGGCAGCGGCCGGCTGTTAAGCGTACGGAGCAGACTTTGAACCCACGCGGGTGCGAGCAGCAGCAGCAGCGCGCCGACGAGAAACAAAGTCAAAAACTCGCGCACGACCTGGCTCAAAAAGTAGCCCAGTTCGCGCTCGGCATCTTCCGGCTCGGTGATGGTCGCGATCTGCGCCAAATCTGGCTGTACGATCACCTCGGTGAAGACCGGTGGGTGGGCGAGTTCAGCTTCGATGATGCCCTCGGAGGGCGACGAGTAGCTGAGCGTGCCGCCGATCGCCGCACCGCTGCGGACGCGCAGGCCTGGTCGGATCAGTTCGATGTCGATCGGCAGCAGCGTGAGCAGGGTTTGCAGTTCAGCCACGCCTGCCGACTCGGAGTCGCCCACATTGGCACTCACATCGCCGCCGATGGTGCCGTCGATCTCCAGCGCTGAACCCCAGAAGTTGATCTCGCCATCGACCGTTCCCTCGATCAGGAGCTGGTAGCCGATGCCGATGATGCTGTCGGGGATGCGTGCACCATCGGCGATGGTGGTGCTCAAGCTGGCGCTCAGCAGGCCTGCGCCGGGGTTCTCCAAGATCGCTGAGGGCAGAATACGCAGAGCTGGCCCGATGAAATGGATGCTGTCGCGAATTCGACCGCTGATGGTTAGCTGGCCGGCGAGCAGATACAGATCGCCTTCGACCGCGCCGCTGATCTCGGCCGTAGTCGCCGCGCCCAGCAGGTTGCCGCGGATAGTCCCGTTGACGTTCAAAGCGCGACAAAGGATGAATACGTCGCCGAGCAGCACCTCATCGCGTTCGATCACGCATTGGTCACCCTGGCGCAGCTCGCGCGCTTGGACGCTCAGCGGCCCGATCAGCAGCAATGCGAGACAGATCGTCAGCAGTCGGAACTTGCGCATACATCACTCCGTCACTCGTCCGCGATTTTACTCCTCGAAGATGAATACGCAATCGAAGTCCTTCCGGTCTGCGCAAATGGCACCGGAATTGTTACAATAGTTTTACTATCGAGTTCCCGGCGCAGCACGGGGAGCTTGTTCCTGTCGCAATAGCTGAGCGTGAACGCTTGCCATGAAACCTGCCCGCCCTCAGGCCTTTGTACTGCCTAACAGCCCCATTCGCCTCGTGCTTCAGGTCGTCGTGCCCAAACGACGCCTGCTGTCTGCGCCTTTCACTCAGGCACTCGTCGTCGGACGGGCTGAAGAAGGGGCGGCTGCACAGCCCGACATCGACATGACTCCGGCAGGGGCGGTCGAGGCCGGTGTCTCGCGTTTTCACGCGCGTTTTGAGTTGCGTCAAGACACGCTTTATGTCGAAGACTTGGGCAGCACCAACGGCACGCGCATCAATGGCGTTGATCTGGTCGCGGGGAAGAGCTACCGTCTGATGCCAGGTGATGAGATCGAGATGGGGTCGCTGCGGCTGAACGCGCGAGTCGTGCGCTGAAGCGGTTTCTGCGAGCGCGGTCTTGTAATTCTGCTCACAACCTCTAAGCTATCTTCCCACAAATGCGAACGTACAGGAGAGGATGCCGTGAGCCAGGTTATCAGGCACGTGCTGGACAATGGCATGGTCGTGCTGTTGAAAGAGGTCCATCATGCGCCGATCATCAGTTGGTGGGTGATGTACAGGGTGGGCAGCCGCAACGAGCGGACCGGACTGACGGGCGCGTCGCACTGGGTCGAACACATGCTCTTCAAGGGCACCGATGCGTACCCGGCGGGCTTCCTGGACAAGGCGATCGACCGGGTGGGCGGCACCTGGAACGCACAGACATTTCTCGATTACACGGCTTACTATGAGACGCTGCCCGCCGAGCATATCGATCTGGCGCTCTCGATCGAGGCCGATCGCATGATCAACGCCAAGTTCGACCCCGACGAGGTCGCGTCCGAGCGCACGGTCATCATCTCTGAGCGGCAGGGAGCGGAAAATTCGCCGCTCTTCTGGTTGGGCGAGGAAGTGCAGGCGGCAGCATTCCGTGTGCATGGCTATCATCACGAGATCATCGGCGATATGGCCGACCTGGAAACGATGACGCGCGACGATCTGTACCATCATTACCGCCATCATTATGCGCCCAACAACGCGATCGCCGCTGTGGTCGGCGACTTCGACAGTGCGGAGATGTTGGCCAAGATCGAGGCTGTCTACGGGCGCATCCCGCCCGCTGCCGACGGCGTGCGGGGCTTCCTGCGCCCCGAACCGCCGCAGAGCGGCGAGCGGCGGGTGCGCGTCGAACGACCCGGCAGCGCGACCTTCCTCAACTACGCGTACCGGGCGCCGTCGGCTGCCGATCCCGACTTTTTCGCGCTGGAGATCGTCAACAGCGTCTTATGCGGACCGGGCGGTATGGGCGGAGGCGGCACCGATAACAAGACCAGCCGGCTGTACAAGGCGCTGGTCGAAACCGAACTGGCCGTCTCGGTTTACGGTGACACGACGCCCACCATCGACCCGTTCCTTTACAACATCATCATCACGCTGCGCGACGGCCGCACCGTCGAAGAAGTGGAACACGTCTTGAACCTCGAGATCGATCGGCTTCGGCGCGGCGATATCAGCGCGGCGGAAGTCGACAGAGCCAAGAAGCAGGCGCGTGCGTTGTTCGCTTACAGCACCGAGCGCGTGACCTCACAGGCGTTCTGGCTGGCGTGGGCGGAGCTGTTCGCCGGGTATCATTGGTTCGAGACCTATCTCGACCAACTCGGAGCCGTCACGCTCGATCAAGTCAAACAGGCGGCGGCGCGCTATCTGCAGCCAAAGAATCGCACCGTCGGCATTTTCATCCCCACAGCAGCGGCGGAAGCCGACCCAGCAGCAGAAGAAGACGAGGAATCCGATGACTAACTCCGGTGATTCGCTCCCCAGCGCGCAGAACATCACCCGCGTTGCGCTTCCGAATGGCATCACGGTGCTGGCGTATGAGAACTTCGCCGCGCAGTCGGTCGTCTTCAGCGGTTCGCTTCCCGCCGGCAGTTTGTACGAGTCTCCAGCGCAGAACGGCCTGGCCTCGTTCACAGCGAGCGCACTCATGCGCGGCACAGAAACGCGCGATTTTCAGACGATCGCGTCGGCGTTGGAGGATATCGGGGCCGATCTCGATGTGAGTGCCGGTCAGCATCGTGTCGGCTTCAGCGGCAAGTCACTGGCGGAGGATCTGCCGCTGCTGATCGAACTGCTGGCCGATGTCCTGATCCGACCTGTGTTCCCGCCCGCGCAGGTCGAGCGACTGCGCGGTGAGATCGTCACCGGGCTGCAAATTCGCAGCCAAGACACGCGCTACCGGGCGCGTCGCGCATTCTACGAGTCGCTGTATCCTCCGGAGCACCCGTACCATTACAGCACAGGCGGCAGGATCGAGACGATTTCCGCGATCACGATCGACCAGATGCGTCAGTTTCATCGCACGCATTACGGGCCGCAAGGCATGTTGTTGGTCGTGGTCGGCGCGGTCAAGGTGGAAGATGTGATCGCGATCGTCAGCCGCCAGTTCGAGGGCTGGGTCAATCCCGATCAGCCGCCCATTCCGGCTCTGCCGCCCGTGCCGCTGCCGGAGGCGACGCGGCGCACGTATGTATCGCTGGCGGGCAAGACGCAGTCGGATCTCGTGCTGGGCAGCGTGGGGCCGTCACGTTTCGAGCCGGATTATCTGGCGGCCATGCTGGCGAACTGCGTGCTTGGGCAGTTCGGCATGATGGGGCGCATCGGGGCGACGGTGCGCGAAGGTCTCGGCCTGGCCTACTACGCTTACAGCGCGCTCGATGGCGGCCTCGGTCCGTCACCCTGGTCGGTCATCGCCGGCGTCAACCCGGCCAATCTTGACTTGGCGATCAACGAGATTCGTCGAGAACTTCAGCGTCTGACGACCGAGCTGGTGAGTGAAGAAGACCTGGACAACGTGCAGTCGTACTTTATCGGGCGGCTGCCGCTTCAGTTGGAAAGCAACGAAGGTATCGCCGGTGCGATCATGAACATGGAACTGTATGGGCTGGGCTTGGACTACCTGCTCAGCTATCGCGATCGTATTCGCGCGCTGACGCGCGCGGATCTGCTGCGCGCCGCACAGCGCTATTTGAATCCCGACGCTTACGTCTTGGGTATCGCCGGACCGGCCACGACCTGACATCATCGGCGAGCCGCGGGCCGCCGCGCATGCATACTGGCGGTGGCCCGGACTCCCGCTTTTCTCATCATCATGTACTAGCATCACCACCGCAAGCAAGTATGAGGACGATGTGCATGACAGTTTTGGTCAGATGGTTTGCCGCTGCGTTGGTCGGTTTGAGCCTGGTGTTCACGGCCGCAGCTCAAGAGGCGGGTATGCAGCCGCCGCCTGCAAACAGCGTCCAGCTCACCCAGGTGGCGAGCGGTTTTTCTCGTCCACTTTTCGTCACACATGCGGGCGATGGGAGCGGACGTCTGTTTGTGGTCGAGCAAGGTGGGCGTGTCTGGGTGATCGCCGGCGGGCAACGCTTGGATGCGCCGTTTCTCGATGTTTCGACTCTGGTCAGCCCGGAGGCGAATGGTTTCGGCTATACGGAACGTGGTTTGCTGGGGCTGGCGTTCCATCCCCAGTACAGCGAAAACGGCGTCCTGTTCATTAACTATACCGATCGAAGTGGTGCGACGGTGATCGCACGCTACCGCACGTCCGCCAGTGATCCAAACCGCGTCGATCCCGATAGTTCAGAGATCATCTTGACCCACCCTCAGCCGTATGCCAATCACAACGGCGGCCATCTCGCTTTCGGTCCGGATGGTTATTTGTACATCGGCTTCGGCGACGGCGGGTCACAAGGCGATCCGCAGAATAACGGGCAGAATCTCCGAACGTGGCTGGGCGCAATCCTGCGCATCGATGTCGGTGCCAGCGGCGCGTACCGCGTGCCGGAGGATAATCCGTTCGTCGGTCGTGCTGATGCCGCGCCCGAGATCTGGGCCTACGGCCTGCGCAATCCTTGGCGTTTCAGTTTCGACCGCGCCACCGGCGATTTGTATATCGGCGATGTCGGCGGCAGCAGCTGGGAAGAGGTCAACTTCCAGGCGGCGAGCAGCGGCGGTGGTCAGAATTACGGTTGGGATCTGTTCGAGGGCACGCATCCTATCGGCAGCGCGCCGCCGCCCGTCGATCTGGTGCTGCCGATCGCCGAATACCCACACAGCGAGGGCATCTCGATCACAGGCGGCTATGTCTACCGAGGCGAACTTCTCCCAGCCCTTCAGGGGTTTTACCTGTACGGTGACTTCGGCTTCGGCACGATTTGGACGGCTTGGAATGATGCCGACGGCGGTTGGAGATCGGAGTCGTGGCTGCGCAATACCGGCCTGACCATCAGCTCGTTCGGTGAAGATGAAGCGGGCGAACTGTACGTCGTCGATTACGCGGGGACGCTGGTTCGGCTCGACCCGGCTGGGTGAAATCCAGCTTTGGCAGCGAAGAACAAGGGTGCTCTGTCGGCACCCTTTTTGATTTTCCCCCACGGCTCGAACAGGATGCCAATCAGCGCCATTTGATCTTGTATAATGCTGTGATGCACATCTGACCAACGGCAAATTGTATCTAAGTCTCGCAAAAATTAATTGAAGTCAAAACGCTGCGGGGAGCCTTCACCGCCGTGAGGCGGCCGCATCAGGGGAATATTGCACATGGCTGTCGAGTACGCTCTTTACGGTTCGGGTTCTGAGCAAAGCCTGCTGTCCGATCTGAATGTCATTCGTGCCCACAAGCGCGACTGCGAGTGGTTCTTCGCCAATGAAGACCATATTCGTTCTGCCATCCAATATGGACTCAATTACAAAGGCCCCGCCATTCGGATCGCGACGGAGGCGCTGTTTGCGGCGTTGAACAACTACCGCTGGCACGCCAATTACGCTTCATGGGTGCCGCTGGTCAGTCAGGCGCTGCTGGAGAGCGACAATTCGAGTCGATCGGTCGTCTACGCACGGCTGTTTCTGCGTTTTGGTGCGTATTTGCTGCATCAAGGGGAACATCGGACGGCTGCCAGAGCGCTGGACATCGCGTCGGCCATTCTAGCCGAGGTCGCCGATCCGTCGGTGCACATGGAGCGCCTGCTGCTCCTGCTGCGGATGCAGTGCATGCGCTCGCATCAAGAGCTGACGGAGCACAACCTCGCTTATGCCGAACTGCTGCAGTCGGAAGTGCACGATCCGGAATTGACGGCGGAGCTTCAGCTCGATTTTTGCCATATTCTGCTCCAGCAGGGCGGGCCGGAAGAAGTCGAACAGGCCGGAAAACTGGCGAAGCGTGCCTATGCCCTGTGGCGAAGGGTCGGCGTCAGCGCCTCGGTCTGCTATGCGGTGCTGCTGCGGATCAAGTCAGCGCGCATGGCGTTTCGGCTGCGCCGTGCTGATCGATTGATCCGTTGGCTCAAGCCGCAGGTGAGTGGCGACGCCATGCGCCTCATGTACGCCGAGCTGCTGTATGAGGAGGGCTGCACGGCGCTTCAGCTCGGTGACGTGGAGCGCGCCGCGGCGTGCCTCGGCCAAGCTGTGGGCGAGTTTACCCACCTCAAAATGGTGCATCATGCCGCCGCCTGTCAGATGTCGCTGAGTTTGCCGCTCATCGCCAGCCGTCGTTTCGAGGCTGCGGAGTCGGCACTGGAGTCCGCATCGAAGGTCTGGGATGAACGGCACTACGCAGTCGGCCAAGTGCGGGTCAAGGTCTATCGCGCCTACAGTGCGATCGAGCGGCTGCGCCTGCGTGGCGAGGCACGCGCGCATCCATGGCCTCGAGGTC
>CAYTME010000006.1:28341-42890 GCA_964438415.1 uncultured Pleurocapsa sp.
TGAAGCGGAGCACCTGCTGCACGAGGCGCGCGGCCTGCTGGAAGGCTGCGCGGACGAAAAGCTGTGTCGGTCTCTGCTGGCCGAAATCGAAGACATGGAGAGCCGTATTATCGAGAAGAGTCACATGGGCGTGTGAAAGACTGAGCGGCAGGGGATGAGCATCGCGCTCCCCTGCCGCTCAGCCCGCTCAGCGCCTACGCTCTGTCAGTCGGCGGCAGGACTGGCGGACGCGGACCGTCATAGTTGAACACCATGATCTGGTTCCCCTCGTGAAGTGCTCGGACGATGCTTCACAGGGTTTCACAGACGATGGCGGCCTGACCGCATCCAGGCGACACGTCAGCGACAAGAATCGGACATCTTCAGCATGTGAGCCGGTGGCCGATCGCAGGCTGCCGGGTTTGGATTCCGGCTGGTTTGTGCTTATAGTTATGGCAAGTTCTGCGATACGGCTCGCCCAGGGGTAGATCATGCGACGCGCGATCTCGATTCTGCTGCTGCTTGTGCTCAGCTCCGCGCAGGCGCGAGCGCAGCAGCCTTTACCGCCTGACTACGCGGTCTACGTGGTCGATCGTCAGCTCGGCGTCGATGGGCAGACGGCGATTCTTCAGTTCGGTATTTACAATATCGGCGGCGCGGCCAGGGTCGAGTCGGAAGCGCGCTTGTATTTGGGCACATCGGGCGACCAACTGCTCGCCGAGCAGACGGTGCGCCCGCTGGCCGGCCAGGGCGACACGCAGATCGTCACCTTCAGCGTGCCGCTTGCCGGACTGCCACCCGGCGAAACCTCATTCCGGCTCGAAGTGGGGGTTGGCACGATCGAAGACGTGGACAGCGTCACGATCGGCAACAACCGCGCGATCGTCGGCCTGCGAGTACCAGCATTCCCGCCCGGCTTAGCCACTGCGCCCGTCCCCGACGTGACGCCAGCGCCAGCAGCGGAAGAGGCGACTGCCGTCCCGGAGGCGACGCCGATCCCGTTCGAAATCTTCGGCATTCAGCTTGAGATCGATCCTGCCTGGCTTCGCCCGCAAAACCCGCTGCTGATCGCGGGGATCGTCGCCTTGTGCGGGGTCGGCTTGATCCTGATTTGGATGCTGACCGTCATCCTGCGCCTGCTTTTCCGCCCGCCGCGCACGTTCGAAACGTGGCAGCCTCCATATGCGATCGGCAGCAGCGCCGATCCCAATACGCTGGCTGGCCGGCACCATATGTGGCAGCAGCACGCCCAGAGCGACAGCTTGCCCCTGCCATGCGCGGAGGGGCAGTACCAGATCCGAAAACTTCTCTTGGGACTTGACGGGCAGTACTTGTCCGGCTGGCGTGTGCGCGGGCTTCGGCTCAGTCAGTACGATATCTACGGGCGCGTCGCTCGCAGCCAGACGCTCGCGCGCGGCGGCACAGTGCGCAGGCTCGACCGTACAGCGCGCAAGTGCGGCAAGCTGTCGCAAGTCGAGATCGAGAAGCGGCTGCGCCCGATCGCGCGGCGGATGGTGACGACTTTTCTGCGTAATATCAATCGGCGCACGATGATGCTGCCGGTCGCCTGCGATATTCGTTTTCGTGGGATGCACGGGGACGTGCGTATTGTGTTCGAGTTGTTCCGCTGCGCCGGCGGCGCTTATCAGCGCGTCGATTACTGGGAACCTGAAATGACGATCGTGACCGGCGCAATCGAGGAGAACTACACCTACAGCCTGCGCGGCCTGCTGCAGGGAGAGACGCCGAAGGCGTTTCGACAGCGGCTGCATCAGGAGCTGACCGCCGCCCTCACCGCCATGCTCTACAAGCCGAGCGCGCCGCCGACGGGCGATACTGCTCCCGGTGAGGCGGCCGTCGCGCTGCCCGTTGACAGCGCGGCGGAAGCGAACACCAGTCCCGCGCCACTGCCCACGCAGCCGACGCAGACTTCGTCCGGCTGAAGGCGTTCATGCTGAGTCGAAAAGAGGCCGGTGTCGATCCGGCCTCTTTTGTTGGGTTTATGCGTGTGTTGTTCTCGCTTAAAGGCGGAAGGCAGCCAGCCTATTCGCCTTCGCGTGTGACAGCCAGCGCATACGAGGGCAGGGTGGGTGTGCCGATGGCGGCGATGAAGTAATTCGCGCCCGCGTCGAAGCGCACGCCGGGCAGGTCGAGGATGACCGGTTCGGTTGCGCCGCTGGGGACGACTTGGATGTCGTAACCGCCAGCGCCGACGTTGACGGTGTCCACACCGTCATTGCTGCCGAGCGTGCCGGGGTAGCCGAGCAGACGGATCAAGACGCCGCCGTTGGCCAGCACATCGACAGCCGGGGCATTTTCGATGGCGTGGAAGACGGTCACGCGCGCCTGACCTTCTTGGATCGGGCTGTAGTCTTCCGGAATGAACTGGAGTGTGAAACTGTCGGCCGCCGCGATGCCGCGCGCCGCCACGGTAGTGCGCGTTCCGCCCGGAATGCGCGTTGTCGTGGTGCGGATGAAGTTTTCGCTACCCGCACGTGCAACCTGGATCGTGTAGACGCCTTCGATCAGCGGCAGCCAGTCGCTGATGGTGCCGAAAGTCACGCCTTCCAGGACGCGCTGGTCATCGATCAGGATGTCTACCGGGCCGCCATCGGGCGAGAAGTGAGCCACACGCACATAGCTCGTCGCAGCAGCCAGCGCTTCGCTGACGGACGCGGGCACGATCACGCCGTCGAGCACGAAGACGACACCGTTGCCGACGACATTATCCACGCTGGAGACGGCGGCACCGTTGACCGCGAGCTGGCCGCGGTTCAGATTGAAGGCCAGCGGTTCGCCGCCAAGGCTGTCGATGGTCGGGCCGCTGATGAGCTGACGGAAGAAGACTTCACCAGGGATGACGTGGGCCGTCAGCACCGTGGCGAGCACATCCGGGTTCGCAAGCAGATAATCGACTGCGCCCACCGGCAGCGCGGCGAAGGCATCATCCGTTGGCGCGAAAACGGTCAGGGGGCCGTCCGAATTGAGCGCATCGCTCAGGCCAGCAGCCTCCACCGCCGCGAGCAGCGTGCCAAAGCGTCCGTCCGAACTCAAGAATCCGGCTATCGACGAGCGATCCTGCGCCATCGTGGGAGCGGCGGCTGCCATGATGAGCATCAAGACCGCAAGAACTATCATCAACCTGCGCATGCTGATCCTCCAATTTTTGTGAGTTGTGGCCAAGAAGAGTTCTCGTCCGCCAGTGTTTGGGTGTCGATGAAAGTTACACTGGCCGACGAACTTAACACCATGATAACAATACCTCAGGCGAGCGGGGCCGGCAACGTTTTGCCGCGAGCATCGGTTAAGAGAAAGCTTAATGCTGCTGTCCTAGTTCACATTTGTGAGCCGCTTGTGCCTGCCAGCGCGTAGATCGCCGCACCGAAAGCCGATAAGAAAAAGCCGCCCAGCACACCGATGAGCTGGATCTCACCGAAGACGACCTCTTGCGCCTGTCCTGGCGTGTGCGAGCCGAAGCCGAGGAAATCGGCCAATCCGCACATGCCGATCGCGATCAGGCCCGTCCAAGCCAGACGAATGCCGACCTGCTGCGCGAGTGTAGACGGGCTGTTCGGATAATACGTGTACTTCGCATAAACCAAGCCGCCGAGGATGAGCAGCGTGAAGCCGCTCCAGATGACGAGAAACTGGATCGCGCCGACCCCTTCGGCGGGCACGACTCCGGTCACGCCAGGAAACAACCCCATCAGGGTCAGGACGAACCCCAGGGCTGCCAGGGCAACACCCAACTGCGATGCGCGTATCATCGGCTTTCCATTTTACGGCAGCACCTGGCGCAGCTTGCGCAGCATGTTGCCGCCCAAGATCGCCGCGATGTCCGCCGCAGCATATCCGCGATCGCGCAGCGCACCGCCGATCGCCCACAAATCGGCTGCCGTGTCGAAGCCCTCCGGGGTGCTCTCCGCGCCAAATCCGCCGTCGAAATCGCTGCCGATACCGACATGGGCGGCGCTGCCCGTGAGCTGGCAGACGTAATCGATCGCATCGATCACGGTTGTGAACGGCACACGCGACTTTGGATCGCCGCTGCGCCAATCGCGCCGCAGAAATGCGTTGTAGATGACGATCCCGATCACGCCGTCACGCTCGGCCAGCCGCACGATCATCTCATCAGATAGGTGGCGGTCGGTATCGACGAAGCGCCGAGGGTTGCTGTGGCTGGCGATGATGGCGGTGCCTGCGAAGCGGTCGAGCGCCTGAAAATAGGCCTCCTCAGCCAAATGTGAGAGATCGAGCATCACGTTGAGACCGGCCATGACATCGAGCAGTTCATCGCCCAGCCGGGTCAGTCCGCCGGGCTGTCCGGTCCCGCCCGCGTAGCGAGTGCGCGTCCACGCCGGGCCAACGATGCGCACGCCGCGCTCGTACCACTCTTGAAACTGCGCTGGCTCCAGGATCGGATCTGCACCCTCCATGAGCAGTACCAAGCCCTGACGCGCGTGTTCCAACGGCTGATCGTCATGCCATGTCACCAGCACGTCATCGAGGTCGGATTGGGTCTTAACCGAGCGAATGCGCTCTTCAGAGTCGGCCAGCCGCTGGTAATGATCCCACTGCTGAAGCGCCTGATCGTGCGCTTCCCGCGGCGTCGTATAGGATACTTGTCGGTAGGTTGCGCTGG
The DNA here is from genome assembly GCA_964438415.1 of uncultured Pleurocapsa sp. Taxonomy (GTDB): domain Bacteria; phylum Chloroflexota; class Anaerolineae; order Aggregatilineales; family Phototrophicaceae; genus Flexifilum. Next base: position 32,963 of record CAYTME010000006.1, read on the forward strand.
TATTCTCGCGCCTGGGGGCCGTGAACAGGGTCGCGAACACCACCGCAACACGACCGAGCAGCGCGTCTGACAGCCCCAGCATGGCTGTGCCGCTGTGCGCGAGTTCCGCGCTGCTGCGCTCGCGTTCCCGCTTCTCGTAGGCGCTGCGCCGGTAGTCGCGCCCGTATGCGCGGTAGTTATAGGCAATGTCCTGGTGTGCATCGACGATGATCATGGGTGTGGGCATGAGTGCAGCAGGTGGAAATGGATCTGTTTTTGAATTGTACGCCGTCCAGCTCGAAAAACCAATCAAGTTCGCCTGTGTCATTCATGTGCATGTAATGTTGCTGTGAGACTCTCGACAGGTAATGGCGTTTAAGGAGGGTGGCTGCTGCATGACACGCAAACCAACCCGGCTGACCGGCGCGCTCATCGGGGCGCTGCTGACGGCTCCGCTGCTGGCATTGATCTTTCTGGGCCATCAGGTAGTTGGACTGCCGTTTCTGCCGTCCGACTTTTTCAATCCCGTGCGCGACATCGTGCCCGGCGGCTTAATCACATTCACAATCGACACCATCATCGAATTGATCCGGGTGCTCGGCCTGGGTCGCGTCGATCAAGCGGCCAAGAATATCGAGATCGCAATGGCGATCGGCATGGTCGCGTTCGTCGGAGTCGTGTCCGGCGCAGTCTTTTTTGCCGTTTTCAATCGCGTCGAGCGCAGATCGCTCCTGACTGGCGGCGTGATTGGCGGCCTGGTCGTCGGCCTGCCGATGGCGCTCATCAGCCTGACTTACGGCGTCACTTCGAGCGTCGATCCGCGCGCGGTCGGGGCGGTTTGGCTGGTTCTGCTGTTTATCTTGTGGGGGATCGCGCACGCGCTCGTCTACCGCCGCCTGGCATTGGATGAGGCGTCACAGCCCAGTGCAGCGCCGATCACAGTCAGCGCGCAGCCGATCAACCGCCGTCAGTTTCTGGTGACGGTGGGGGCGGCCTCGGCGACGCTGACCGTTGTCGGGGTGGGCGCGCTGCTGCGTCGCGATTTCGACCAGCTCGAAGCCTCCGCGGTGGCGCAGGCGGGCACTAGGGATGCGGCTGACGGTATCGAAGTGCCCCCGCCGAGCAATCTCGACGATCCGGTGATCCCTGCGCCAGGTACCCGCCCTGAGATCACGCCGGTCGAAGATCACTACCGGATCGATATCTCGATCGTCCCGCCCGTGATCGACGAGGCGACCTGGGTGCTGCCGTTCGTGACGCGCTTGGGCGGCGAGGAACGCACACTGGCGCAGTTCACGCTCGATCAGCTCAAGGCATATGAGCCGACTAGCGCTTACATCACCATGTCATGCATTTCCAATCGCGTTGCCGGCGATCTGATCAGCACGACGTACTGGACGGGCGTGAGTTTGAGACGTTTGCTGCAAGATGTGCCGCTGCCGCAAGGCGCGACGCACCTCAAGATCACATCTGCTGACGGCTTCGACGAGACGGTCGCGCTCGACCTGATCGAGCGTGACGAGCGCATCATGCTCGCCTACTATTGGGCGGGCAGGCCGCTGGAAACCGAGCATGGATTCCCGCTGCGCATCCACATCCCGGATCTGTTCGGCATGAAGCAGCCGAAGTGGATCACGCGCATCGATGTGCTCGATCGTGATGAGGACGGCTATTGGGTGCGGCGCGGCTGGGACAAGATCGCCCAAGCGCGCGCTACATCCGTGATCGACACGGTCGCGGGCAGCAGTGTTTTCCAAGATGGGGATACCTACCGCGTGCCGGTCGGCGGCATGGCCTGGGCTGGCGCGCGCGGTATCTCCCGCGTCGAGGTAAGTGTCGATGACGGAGACTGGCAGCCGGCCCAGCTCCGCGCCCCGGCCAGCGATCGCACGTGGTACATCTGGCGTTACGATTGGCCGTTCGAGGCGGGTCCCCACTGGTTCCGCGTCCGCTGCATTGAAGGCGATGGAACGCCGCAGATCGAGGCTGTGGAAGGCGCGCGTCCGAGCGGCGCGACCGGTATTCACGCCAAGAGCGGCAACGTCCCGCCGCTGCCGCAGTCGTCGTGAGGCGGCGCTTCGTCCAGCGCTGCGATCGAGATCACTGCGCACGACCCCGCTCGCGCCGGCGGCGCAGGCGCTCGTCCGCCCGCAGCAGGTAGAGCGTACAGACCGCCCAAGTCGTCAGGGTGACAGCGCCGCCGATGAACAGCAGCGGTGGGCGATAGGCGAACTCGACCGTGTGTGACGCCCGCGAGGGTGGCAGCAGCACACCGACCTGACCACCGACGGATTGCAGCGTGGCAGCGTCGCCATCGACCCAGACCGCCCAGCCAGGATACGCGCGCTCCTGGATGGTGAGGACGAGCGTTTGAGCTGGGTCTGCCGCCACATCGAGCCTGATGCGGTCGGGCAGACGCTCATATCGCTGCACAGGAGTCGTCAGCGTCGTGCTGAGCTGATCGGCGGCAAGGGTCTCGAGAGTCAGCAGCGGCACGGTGAAGGCGTAGCGAAGTGCGTCAGCATTGCGCCAAAGGCAGGTGTTTCCCTGCCACCGGGGGCTGTCCGTGACGGCAGCGAAGCCCTCTGGAGACAGGAACTCACCATCTGCGCCGTACCAGCCGAGGCCGTACTCCGGTTCGGCGCGCGTCAAGTCGAGCGCGCCGATAGTCGAGGGCAGCGGCACGGCGGCGTAATCGGCCTCGATCCCGATCTGGCGGATGCGGTGATCCAGAAAAGCGGTGGTGACATCGTAGCCGTGACGCCAGACCGCCAGCTCGCGGTCAGGAAACTGCTGGCGCAGCCAGGAGAGGCAGGCGCTGTCGCGCGTTTCACGGGGTGCCGTCCGGGCGAAGTAAGCGGTCGCCTGATTGACTTGGATGCTCGCGATCAGTGCCAGCGCGGTCAAACCGAGGGCGAGGTTGATCTGGACGGCGCGCACCGTCTTCGGCGGCAGTTGAAGTGACGACCAGCCAGGATCGAAAACCAAGCGCCACAGGCTGTCCAGCCGCAGCGCCATCAGCACGACCAGCCAGAATGAGGCGACCGCCAGCGCGCGCCCGACGAAGCGCCAGCGCGCCAGCAGTGGGAAGATGTCGTACAGCGCGATCATGATCGGATTGCCACCGACGCCCCAGATGAACGCGCCGATCAACATCGAGAGCGCGACCGCCCACACACGCCAGGACTGCCGCAGCGCGCTGCGCTGGAGGCTGCCCAGTGCCGGGATGGGCGGCAGCAGCAGCAGCGCGAACGCCGCAAACCAGAGCGGCACCGCGTAACTGTAATAGAACTGCGGTTCGAAATAGGGCAGTTTGCGTGCGTAGAGCGCGCGGCTTCCGTCGAAGAATTCGCCCGCGGCCAGGATCGGATCGACGGCCCAGCCGGCTTCCTGCTCCGGGATGTGCCGCCCGATGAAGTCGCGATTGACGAAGATCGGCAGCAGGGTGACCGCGCTCAAGCCGGCGGTCAGGAGACCGGCCAGCAGCATCCGCCGCACTGCAGCGAGATCGGGGCGGCTGTTTCGACTGGATGGCAGGATGTGGAACACCGTGAGCAGCACCACAGCGAAGATCGTCGGTAGGGTGTACCAGATGTTGCCGCCCCAGAACATCAGCGTGATCATGACCGCCAGCAGCACAACGGCCCAACGCGCCCCCGGGTGCCGCAGAACTGCGACCGCAGCACCGATGACCCAAGGGAAATAGGCTTGCGTCACACCCAACTGGTAGTAGCCGCTGCCGATCATGGCGAGCATATTGCCCTTGCCGATCAGCAGCAGCCCCAACAGCAGCCGCGCCGCCAGCCCCAGGCCTAGCACCCGCGCGAGAAACCACCCTCCTAATCCGGCGAAGCCGCCGTAAAGCGCTGCGCTGATCTTGGTGCCCTGCACGCCGCCAAAAAGCAGCGTCGGCCCGGCGCTCAGCGGATTGAACACGAAGGAGAAGGGGTTGTCGATCAGCGGCTCGCCGAATTCGTGATACGGCTGCCAGAGCGGGATGTAACCGTATTCGCGCAGGCTGAGATGGGCGAAGTGCGCGGAGCTTGTCAGCCACTCAAATTCGTAGCCGTTGATCCGCTCGTGGATGGGGGATGTCAAGAAGCGGCTGTTGACGGCCAGCGCGGTGACGATGACCAGGCTGAGTTCAATGAGCGTTAAGAACGGCGCTGCGCTGAGCTTCACGCGTTCAGAAGGTGCGTCGCTGGCCGCGCGGTGTCGCCAGCGAAGGCCGATGCCGACCGACGCGGCGATCATCAGCCCGAGCAGCAGGGTCGAGTATGGCGGTGGCACGACGAAGAGCAGGATCAGACAGCCAAGATAAAGAAGTCCTGCTATCAAGGGCGGGATCCACTTGAGAAGTGCTGCCTCGGCTGCATCCTGATCGTCGATGGCGCGCGGGGATGACCGCTGCGCTGCTCGCTGATGGGCAAGACGGCGGAACAAGGCTCTCATGGTGGCTGCGAATGCTGCCTTTCGACTCAGCCTGACAAGCTTTCTCGACAAGCCAGTATCCTTAAACGGGTGAGCTGCGCTCAACACCGTGAAGCTGGCCAACAAACAGGATGCTTAATCCTCCAGGACTTTACAAGGCTGTCGATTTGTGTTACGCTTCACGCGCAGCGCATCGGGAGACCATCAGTTTGCTCCCGAAATCAAAATGGCACAGCCCAGGCTGTGTCTTTCTGATTATAAGGGAGAGGATGTTATGGTTGTGGTAAGGAGTAGAGGCGGGCATGACGAATCAGGTTGAGTATCTAACGCCCGAAGGCTTTCGTGAACTTGAAAATAAACTGAAGTACCTGCGAGAGGTGCGCCGCGCCGAAGTTGCCGATCGCTTGCGTATGGCGATGGAAGAGGGCGGTGATTTGAGCGAAAACGCCGAATATGAAGACGCCAAAAACGAGCAAGCGTTCATCGAAGGCGATATTCAACGTCTGGAAACTATCCTGAGCAGTGCTCAGATTATCGAAGACAGCGGCAAACGGGATCACGTCACCGTCGGAGCGCGGGTGACAGTGCAGGAAAAAGGCACACGCGAACGCGAAGTCTACCATCTGGTTGGCTCGGCAGAGGCCGATCCGGCGGAGGGCAAGATTTCGGTCGAAAGCCCGATGGGAAAGGCGCTGCTGGGCGCCAAGGTCGGTGCGCAGGTGAAAGTGCAAGCGCCCGCGGGCGAGATCATCTTCGTCATCAAGGCGATCAATTAGCGGTCCAAGCCGAGGCGCGGACACGCACAAGACCCCGTAGCTTCTGCGGGGTTTTTTGTTATCATCTCGCGATAACCTTTCGACAAGGACAACGATCTGCATGACGTGGCAACCTAATCGTCTGGAATTAGAGCGTTTAGAGAAGGCGCAGGCGCTGGAGGCGCGCGGCATCGAGACGTTTCCCGCGCGCGCGCAGCGCACCCACACGACTGCACAGGCGATCGAGGCCTTCACCACTGCCGAGCGTGCCACCGGGGAGATGAGCGATCCCGTTCACGTAACCGTGTGCGGTCGCGTGCGCCGTCTCAACCTGAAAGGCAAAGTCTCTTTCATGCATATCGAGGACGAAAGCGGCCGGATTCAGCTCTTCCTCCGCATCAACGATATGGAGGAGACGGATTACGGTCTTGTGCGCGACAAACTGATCGAGATGGACGATTTCGTCGAGGCCGAAGGCGAGTTAATGCGCACCCAGGCCGGCGAGATCAGCGTGCGCGTGCAGCGGCTGCGCCTGCTCGCCAAGTCACTCAGCCCGCTGCCGGTCATCAAGCGGCAGGAGCTGGAGGATGGGACGGTCAGGGAATATGGAGAATTCACCGACGTTGAAACCCGCTATCGCCAGCGGTATGCCGATTTGGCTGTCAACGGCGAGGTGCGCGCAGTTTTTGTCAAACGCGCGCGCGTGCTCCGTGCGCTGCGCCAATTCTTCGATGAGCGCGGCTTTCTGGAGGTCGAGACGCCCATACTCCAGCCGATCTACGGCGGCGCTGCTGCGCGGCCGTTCATCACCCATCACAACCAGCTCGATCAAGATCTGTATCTGCGGATCAGCTTCGAACTCTATCTCAAGCGCCTGCTGGTCGGCGGTTTCGAGGCGGTCTATGAGATCGGCCGTGATTTTCGCAATGAGGGCGTCAGCTTCAAACACAACACCGAGTTCACGATGTTGGAGTTTTACAAGGCGTACATCGATTACCGCGACGTGATGGCGATCACCGAGGAGATGGTGTCGTTCGTCGCGCAGCAGGTGAACGGTACGACGAAGACACGGTTCCGCGAGCACGAGGTCGATCTCGCTCCGCCCTGGCGGCGGCTGACGATGCGCGACGCGATCCGCGAGTATGCGCAGATCGACTATATGGATCACCCCAATGCTGCCGCTCTAGAGAGCGCCATGCGCAGCGCAGGCATCCCCTTCAAGCCTGGGCAGCCGTGGGGCAAGCAGGTCGAACATCTGTTGGGTGAGTGTGTCGAACCGAACTTGATCCAGCCGACCATCATCTATGATTATCCGCGCGATATCTCACCGTTCGCTAAGCGCGTTGCTTATGACGATGTGCATGTCGAGCGTTTTGAGTTCTACATCGCTGGGATGGAGATGGGGAACGCCTTCACCGAGCTGAACGACCCGCGCGACCAGGAGGCGCGCTTTCTCGAAATGGCGGCGCTCTTTCGCACCGGCGAAGACGATGAGACTCCGCTGGATGAAGACTACCTGCGCGCAATGCGCTACGGCATGCCTCCCAACGGCGGCTTCGGTATGGGCGTCGATCGGCTCGTCATGCTGCTGACCGATCAAGACAGCATCCGCGATGTCCTGCTCTATCCCCATCTGCGCCCAGAGTCGAAACCTTAAGCGGGCGTTATGGCCAATCTCGACAGCTTGCTCACGGCTCAGGCGGTTTTGGAGGGTCTCGGGCACGCCGCGTTGATCTTCGACAGCGCGGGTAAATTGATCATGGTCAATCAGGCGGCGCGCGTGCTGCTTGGGCGCGAACTGCGGGCACTGCAAACGGCGGGCTGGCTAGGGGCGGTCGGCTTTTTCGATCGCTTTTTAGGTGCCGCTGGCGAGACTCTCGAAGATATCCGGCAGCGCGCGCTGGTGGCCGAGCGCCCGATCCACTTCCACATACACCGCAGTGGAGAGCTGATCACCTGCTGGATCAGCACGCTGCACGGTACGAGCGGTGAGATCTTCATCCTAGTCGGCATGCAGACGCCGGATTGGACAGTGCTGGCCGATACCGCGCAGCATTACATGAGCGAAGTGGTGCAAACGGTCGAGGCGACCAGCGGTCATGCCGCGCTGATCGAGCAGAGCCTGCGCAGCCCCCGTCCGAGCCAGACGCTCGATCAGCTTCAACGCCGGATCGGCGGTTTCAACCGCCTGATCCTGATCCATATGCACCGGCTGCAGCGGCTGACGACCCTGATCGCGCGTCTGCATGCCATCCAGTCGGGGCTGATCCACGAGCGCATCCGAGCTGACCGGCGCAAGATCGTGCTGTCTGACTTCATGGAAGATTTCATCGAGACGATCGATGAGATCGCGCTGCTCGATCCCGAAACTGAGCCGCAGCGCTGTCGCGCCCGCCTGCGCACGATCATCCCGCCGTATCTGACGATCGACGCCTCGCCGCACTATGTCACGCTCATATTGCGGGACATTGTGCGCAATGCTATCATGTACAGCATGCGCAATACACCTGTGACCATCGTCGCGTTTGCAGGCAGCCGGGAAGCGACCGTGCAAATCGACATCACCGATGAAGGCTGCGGTGTTCGCCTGAGCGAACACAGCCGCGTCTTCGCACCTTTTCAGCGGGCGCAGCAGCCGCAGATCATCAGTGAGTTCGGCTATGGTCTGAGCCTCTACCTGTGCAAATGTGAGATCGAAGCGATGGACGGTCTCATGTGGTTCGAAAGTCAGGAGGGCAGCGGGACGACGATTTCGCTCCGGCTGCCCGCATGGCGTGAAGACAGCGCGCTGCCTGGGTCCGCATCCGCATGATGCACGTTCAGGACTGATTGCCGTGTTGTGAGCGAGCGCGCGCCTTGCCCGATGACTCAGGCGAGGCGTTTTTGTTTGCGAGAGCGAGGTGCAAGGTGGAATTCCTGCGCAGTCTGACGCCCGAAACCTTCGATACCTTGATCATCGTCATCATCATCATCGGCTTGGCCTTCGCGGCGGTGCGTCTCTATCGCGATTTCACGCGCCCGCTGCCGCCCGACCATCGGGGTGATCCGCCGAAACGCGATCGCTAGGCGGCCTGAATTACGCGCTTCACCAGGAGACGTCGTTATGCTCGATATCACGCTCATTCGCGAACAGCCTGATTGGGTGAAAGAACAGTTCGCCAAGCTCTACGATCCGGATGCACTCGCTCGTGTCGATGCGATCGTCGATCTCGATAAGCGCCGCCGTGCGCTGCTGACCGAGTCCGAAGCGATCCAAGCGGCGCGTAACAAGCTCAACAAGAGCTTCGGCATGATGCGCGGCAGCCGCACGCTCGACGATGCGGTGAAGGCTGCCCTGGCGCAGGCGGCTGCCGAGGCGGTGCGCGCGGGCGAGTACGAGCGCGCTGCTGGGCTGCTGGGTGGGGATCAGGCCGCAGTCAGCGGTGAGCGGCCAGCGGATGCTGCCGCAGCGCTGGATGCGCTGATGACCGCGCTCAAAGAGATGGGTGAGCGCGTCGAGGCGCTCAACGCTCAGGTCGGCGAGGTGGACAGCGCGCTGCAGGAGCACATGCTTTGGCTGCCGAACATGCCGCATGCCAGTGTGCCGGTCGCTGAAAGCGAGGCGGATAACATCGCGCATCCGGCGGAAGGCAGGGAGCGGACGTTCACATTTGAGCCAAAGCCGCATTGGGAACTCGGTCCGGCGCTCGATATTCTCGACTTCGAGCGCGGCGTCAAGCTCGGTGGTTCACGCGCTTACATCCTGAATGGGGATGGGGGCGCGTCTGCAGCGTGCGTTAATAGCGTTTTATCTTGACCATGCGCGCGCCAACGGTTTCATGGAGCTGTATCTGCCGTTCATGCTGCGCGAGGACATGTTCTACGGAGCGGGGCAGTTCCCCAAGTTTCGTGACAACGTCTACTGCGATCCCGATGCCGATGTCTACCTGCTGCCGACGGCGGAGGTCGCCATCACCAATTATCACCGTGACGAGATCCTCGACGAAGCTCAACTCCCGCTTTATTACGCGGCGCAGACGCCGTGTTTCCGCCGTGAACGGGCGGGCGCAGGCCGTGATGTGCGCGGGATCAAGCGGGTGCATCAGTTCGAAAAAGTCGAACTGTACAAGTTCTGCACGCCGGAGACGAGCTACGACGAGCTGGAGAGCCTGACCGAGACAGCATCCGATCTGCTGCGCGCGCTCGATCTGCGTTTCCGACGGCTGGAGATCGTCACCGGCGATCTCGGCTTCAGCGCGAGCAAGAAATACGATCTTGAAGTCTGGTCGCCAGGCTGCGGGGAGTGGTTGGAAGTCAGCTCGTGCAGCAACACCGAAGCGTTTCAAGCCCGCCGTGCCAACCTGAAATACCGCCCGGCTGGTGGCAAGAAGGCGCAGTTCTTGCACACGCTCAACGGCAGCGGTTTGCCGACACCGCGCATCATCATCGCTATCCTCGAAAACTATCAGCAGTCGGATGGCAGCGTGATCATCCCGGAGGTGCTGCGTCCTTACCTGAATGGCGAGTCGGTCATCGTCCCGCCAGCGTGACGAGCAGTTCGATCTGGTACAGACTGTCGCCTAAGTAGCGCGCCTGCAAGCCGAGCTGGTTGAAGGGCAAGCGCTGGCTGCCGCCCGCTTGCGGCGCAACCAGGTTGTAATACGGGTTGATATCGACGTAGAGCTGTGGCTGGCCGCTGCGGCTGATCGTCTGCCAGCGCGGCTGGTCGATCAGTCGGTTGTCGCCTTCGTCGGTGTCGGGCGTGCCCGCCACCGCCATCTGCC
>CAYTME010000006.1:42900-50631 GCA_964438415.1 uncultured Pleurocapsa sp.
GATGATCAGTACATCCTCAACCGTGCCGATGCTCAGGAGCGGCGCTTGTGAGCGTGGGGCGCGCAGCACGCTGAACGGCTGGGCTTGCAGCGTTTCGTCGTCGAAGATGCCGCTGCCGAGCACGGTCTCGACCAGCTTCGTCACGCCCGCTCGCGCCGCCTCTGCATCATCGACCTCAGCCACCAGCAGCACGTCGGGACGCTGGGGATTGACTGCCGGTACTGCCACAAGCAGCACGTCGAACGGTGAATTGAGCAGGGGAGCCGGTGCGTTCGGCCGCGGGATGACCGCCAGCGCATAACTGCCGCCGAGATGGCCGATCAAGTCGCGTTCCAGGTCGGTGCCGCTGAGGGCGGCAAAAGCCGAACTCAGGCTCGTGAACGCCGTACGCAGATCCTCGGCGCTGGGCGGCGGCAGATTGGCGCTCGATGTCGTATCGCTCACACGCAGGGGAAAACCGCCGACCAGCGTGCCCGCGTAATTGCTGAGCGGGAGCGCGAGCATCGTTGTGTAGGCCGCCTGCGCGGCATCGGCGCCGCTGTGGACGACGGCGGCGCTGCGCGGCACGAAGTCGAGCAGGTGCGGTGCTGCAGGCGCGAGATCGAGCGGCTGCTCGGCGTCGGTGTGGAGGGTGACCACCGCCCGCATATTTTGGAGGCGAGCGACATCCGGCAGCAGGCTGACCGCGACTGCATCGACGCGCCCGCTGAGCAGCGCATTGGCGAGCGTGTCGCGCGCATCGAATCCGCGCACCGCCGTGCCCAGCGCGTTCAAGAGCGGGTGTGCCGTTCTGCCGCCGCCGAGCAGGACGCTGAAGGCCCGGCTGGCAGCCTCGCCGGCCATGTACGCGCTGATGGTTGCGCCTTCCGGTGCGTGCGCGGCGAGATCGCGGTAGCGGGGGGTATCGATCAGCCGCTCATTGTCGCCGAAGGCGGTGTCGATTGCGGTCTGGATCATCGACTCGGAGCCGATCAACAGCGCCGCTGGCATGACGGCGAAGACCGCCTTGTCGCCTAGAAAGAGGTCGATCTCGCGGTATGTGCGCCGATCGAGCAGATCTTGACCCCGCAGCACCGGTTCGAGTGCGGCGCGCGTCAGCGGCGGGTCGCGCGGGTCGCGCGTCCGGAGCATCAGCAGGAAATCGTCCGCCTCGGCAGTGAATTCCTCGTTCAGTTCGCGGTAGACGTACACGATCTCATCGGCGAGCCAAGGGGCGATTTGACGGCTGAAGCTGAACTGTTCCAGATCGAACAGATCGAGGGGCACGACATCGTCGAAATCGAGGCTGTCGCCGACATCGATGCGTCCTGGCTGGAGCACTTGGGCTGTGCGCACCGACAGACCGAGGGCGGTCAGGGTTTGGCTGTCATGGCGCAGCGCCACGAACCCCGCACTCTCAATCGGGATCCAGCCTAACAAGTCCGATGGCTCGGCCTGCGCGCCGCCGGTGGAAACGGCGCTCAGAATCACCAGGATGCATGATACGATCGCGATCAATGCTTTTGTCACGGTGGCTAACCTATCCCTCACGCGCAGCAGGCTGCTGCTCAGAGTCTATACTGTAATCACTTTGAATGAGTTACGGGTGAAATGAAATGGGGGCAAGCCTGAAAAGAGCCTGCCCCCATGGGCTGTCTGGCATGCGGCCGTGCGCTCTAGACGCCGATATCGCGCCGTTGGAAGGCGACGATGCTGAGCACGCCGAACACCAGTGCGACCACCATCAGCAGCGCTGCGTTGCCCCAGTTCATGCCGTAGCGCATGACGTTCATGCCGTCGAAATAGGCGTGAAACGATAATGGGCGCAGCGCCTCCAAAAATGAACCAGGCGCGGCCTGTCCCAGCGTGTCGATGAAGTAGCTGACGACCAGGAAAAGCGCCGCCAGCGCCATCGCCAGGCCTCGGCGGCGGACGACCGCCGCGACCAGGGTCGTGAATGCGAGCACGACCAGCGCCCCTGGAACGACATTCAGCGTGGCGATGGCCAGCCGACCGAGATCGACGGAGAGCGCGGGGGTGATCACGAGCGAAAACCACGTGCTGACGAAGATGAGCACCGCGACGCCGAACGTCATCACTGCGTAGGCGAGCAGCTTCTCCAGCACCAGCGTCCGCCGGTCGATCGGCAGCGCCATCACGCTGTCGAGGATGCCGCGCTCCTCATCATTGGCCGTGACATTCAGGCCAACCACGATGGCATACAAGCCCATGATCATGAGCAGGAAGAGGAACGTCTGCGACGCAAGGTATCCCTCTGGCGTCGCCATGTATTCGAGGTCGTTGGCACCGAACATCTGCAGCAGGAACCGAGGCATCGTCTCCAGAAGTTCGCCCATCTGCTGGATCGCCTCGACATCTGGAATGGCGATGACGTTGATCATGACGATCGCGCCGATCGCCAGACCCCACCACAACATCTGCCGCCAGTGGCGGCGCAGCGTTTCGCGAAAAACAACCCCGGTCATCGCACCATCTCCTTTTCGGTCGTCGTCGCCCGACGCGCCCCATTGACAGCCGGCAGATCGCCGTAATAGGCGAGGAATGCTTCTTCGAGCGTCGGTTCCTCTGTCCGCAGATCGATCACGTACTGATCTTCGAGCGCACGCAGCAGCGGGTCGAAATCGCCGTGCAGCCGCAGCCGGATGCTTGCCGCCTCGGTGACTTCCGCCGCTTCCACGCCGGGCAGGTGTTCGAATGCCGACGCCGGGATGGGCTGCTTGAGCTTGAGCGTCACCCAGCGGAAATCGACTTTGGTCAATGCGTCGATGCGATCGACCATCTGCAGCCGGCCGTCGCGCAGGATGCCCACACGATCGCAGACTGCCTGCACCTCACTCAACACATGCGAGGAAAGGAAGATGGTTCGCCCTTCCGCACGCGCTTCGCGCAGCATTTGGATGAACAACTGCTGCATGAGCGGGTCGAGGCCGCTGCTCGGCTCGTCCAGGATGAGCAGATCGGGCCGATTCATCATCGCCAGGATCAGGCCGATCTTGCGCTTGTTGCCGGTCGAGTACTGGCGGATCTTCTTGGTCAGGTCGAATTCGAGCCGGTCGGCAAGCTCGCGCACATAAACCATATCGACCCCGCCGCGTGCGTGTCCGAAGAAGCGGATGACCTCCAGCGCTGACAGGTTGCCCCATAGGTTCAGCTCCGCTGGCATGTATCCGATTCGCTGGCGGATGGCCACGCTGTCGCGCTGGGCGTCCAGCCCGAACAGTCGGGCGTGACCGGCGGTGGGGCGGATGAAGTCGAGCAGGAGCCGGATCGTCGTCGTTTTGCCTGCGCCATTCGGCCCCAAGTAGCCGAAGATTTCGCCCTGCTGCACCTGCAGCGTCAGCGAGTCGAGCGCTTTGACGCGGCCGCGCCCGCCGCCGTAGACTTTGGTTAGGTTGTCGGTTTGGACGACCGGTGTGTGGGTGCTCATCGTATTCTCTCTCATGATTTTGAACGTCACTGGACGCGGAAAGCACCGCCGCAGCCGTGATTTCCGCTGTCAGCACACGTGCATCGCGTGCAGCTCATTCTTCGTGCGGTTCGTTCTGCCCGCGACGACGCATCTCGGCGATCATCTGTCTGCCGTACTCCATGAGCTGGCGGAAGATCTGTTTGCCCGCCTCCGCGTCTCCGCCCTCCGGCGCAAACGTCCGGCTCAGCATCTCGGTGATGATGGGCGCGATCTCCTCCAGCGGCGGCGGATCGTCGATCCCGATCGTCTCGTCGATCGTTAGCAGTGAGAAGCGCATCACCACGAGCAGATAGGCGATCGTCTCGGCGCGGATGTCGGCGCGGATCAGCCCGACGGCCTGCATCTGGTGTACGAATTCGATGCCGAAATTCATACCGCCTTCGCGAAAGAGCAGACCGCTGTGCCGCCGCAGCATGTCACCGAGCACCCGCTTGTCACGGGTGTAGAGCGCCCGCAGCAGCGGATTGGCTGCGACAGCCGCGAGGCTGTGTGTGTACAGGCTGAAGATCGTGCCGCCGGCTGGATCCGCAAGCACACGCTCTATCAGTTGGTCGCTCACGCGCTCCGACTCGCGCAGGATCAGCGCTTCCATCAGCGCCTCTTTGCTCTTGAAATGCAGATAGACCGCGCCTTTCGAAATGTCCGCTGCAGCCGCGATGTCATCCACAGTTGTCTTGTCGTAGCCGTAGCGAGCGAAAAGCCGCGCGGCTGCATCGAGAATGCGGGTTTCGCGGTCGCGCTGTCTGCTGTCGGCGTCGATTGGCATGAGCCGTTGTTCATCATCCTTTGACTAGTTGACCGAAATCGTGAATGCGGTCAAAATCATAAACCCGAATCGTCGTCTTGGCACCCCCCAGAGTTTGGGGGAGTGAGCTTGGCTGGACATTGGCAGCGTCGGCTGACAGGTCTACAATCAGCACGGTTTGTGGATGCACAGAAGAGAAGGAGCCGCCATGACCGCACTCGACATTGTGCAATTGATCCATTCATGGATGCGCTGGCTGTTCGTGATCGTCGCCCTCGTGGCAGCCGCCTATTTCGTGATCGGTCTTGTGCAGCGCAGAGCATGGGACAAGCGGGCGCAAACCCTGCTCACAGTCTTCAGCTCGACCATCGGCTTGCAGTGGATCGTCGGCCTCGTGCTGTTCCTGCTGCATCAACTTCCTGCGGCGTTCGGCATCCGGCATCAATGGGAGCATCTGGTCGCGCAGACGGTCGCACTGGGCATTGCGCACGTGCACTTTAGCTGGCGACGCCGCCAAATGCCTGACGCCAACCGCTGGCGCAACGGCCTGATCTTGATCGTCGGTGTGATCGTGTTGATCGTGGTCGGCATCACGGTGCTGCCCAGCGGCATCCAGTGGCGCTTCTATCTGCCGGGCGCGGCGGCATGACGACGGCACTGCCGCCGGTCGAGCGCTTTGTCAGCGCGAGCGGCGTCGAGTTCTACCGGATTCCGGTCGAAGCGTTCCCCGGCGGCTTCATCGCGTTCTGCTGCGTCGTCCTCGGTGCCGGCGTGCCGACGCTGGTCGATACCGGCTCCGGTTTCGGCAGCAGCAACGACGACCTGCTGCGCGGCCTGCGCGCCCTGGGGCAGCAGTTCGGCACGCCGCTCGAGCTGCGCGACCTGCGCCGCATCTTGATCACGCACGGCCATGTCGATCATTTCGGCGGCATCGCCTTCATGGCCGAGCAGACGCAGGCGCAGGTCGGCATCCATCCGCTCGACCGGCGGGTGCTGACCAACGACGAGGAGCGCGTGATCGTCGCGACCAAAGATCTGCGCATCTACCTGGAGCGCGCGGGCGTCAAAGCGGAGCTGGTGCGCAGCCTGATCGAGATGTACGGCTTCGCCAAGCAGCACATGCGCTCGGTCGGTGTCGATTTCGCGCTCGACGAGACGACCGCGATCGATGGGATGCGCTTCTTTCACACACCGGGGCACTGTTCCGGGCAGGTTTGCATCTTGATCGACGATGTTCTCTTGAGCGCCGATCACATCCTGGCGCGCACGTCGCCGCATCAGGCTCCGGAGAGCTTGACCAATCACACTGGGTTGGCGCACTACTTGGCATCGCTCGACAAGATCGCGGCGGTGCCGAATATTCGCCTGGCGCTGGGCGGCCATGAGGCACCTATCCACGATGTCTACAGGCGCATCGACGAGATCCGCGCTAGCCATGAGCGCAAGCTGGCGCGCGTTCTGGATACGCTGCGCAGCCTGGGGCAGCCTGCCACCATCAGTGACATTTCCAAGCATATCTATCCCGAACGGCACGGCTATGAGATCCTGCTCGCGCTGGAGGAGATTGGGGCGCATGTCGAGTATCTATATGAGCATGGCCAGCTCGCAGTCGCCAATCTTCATCAAGTCGAGCTGGAGGACAACCCACCGCTGCTGTACGTGCCCTGCTGATCGTCGTTAGCGATGCCCGCTTTTTGGGCAACTTTTACAAGCTTTGCCGCACGACCTCGGCAGTTAACCGTGTGCTCATGTTTTAAGCCCATGTTATAGTATCAGCGCGTTGGGATTGGCGTCACAACGCCTGAGCGCCTATTCGCATTACCTGCAAGAGGAGACAAGTAGATGAAACTTGGTCGTAAGCTGCTTCTTGGGATCAGCCTCGTGCTGTTAGTCGCTGTCGGCCTGGTGCCAACGGTCGCAGCGCAGGAACCGCTGATCGAGTCCGTCTGCCTCGTGACCGATCTCGGTCGTGTCAATGACGGCACCTTCAACCAGTTCGCACACGAAGGTGCGCTGCGCGCGAGCGAAGACTTTGGCCTGGATTACCGCTTTATTGAGACGCAGGCACAGGTGGAATATACCAACAACATCCAGACCTGCCTCACGGAGGAATTCGATGCGATTGTGACGGTCGGGTTCTTGATCGCGGACGCGACCTTGGCCGCGGCGCAGGAAAACCCGGATACCTTCTTCATCGGTGTCGATCAGTTCTACTCGCCGGATCAGGCGCTGCCGAACTTGGTCGGGCTGCAGTTCCGCGAAGATCAGGCCGGTTTCATCGTCGGTACGCTCGCTGCGCTGATGACGGAAAGCGGCACGGTCGCCGGCGTCTACGGTATCGATATCCCGCCGGTCGTCAAGTTCCGCAACGGTTTCGAACAGGGCGTGCGCTTCATCAACCCGGATGTGCGCACACTGGGTATCTATATCGATGACTTCGTCGCTCCGGCGCGCGGTGCCGAGGCTGCTGAGCAGTTTATCGGCGAGGGTGCGGATGTCATCTTCGGCGCGGGCGGCCCGACGGGTTCCGGCGGCATCACCCGCGCGGCGCAGCTCGGCACGCTGGTGATCGGCGTCGATCAGGATGAATACTTCACCACGTTTGGCAGCGGCAGCACGCCGGGCGCGGAATTCCTGATCAGCAGCGCGCTCAAGCGCGTTGACAATGCCGTTTACCAGGCGCTTGAGCAGCTCGTCGAGGGTCAGGACTATTCGAACCTGCCCGGCATCAAGGTCTTCAGCGCGCTCAACGACGGTGTTGGCTTCGCGCCCCCGCACGACTCGGATGTCCCGGCGGAAGTGACCGAGCAGGTACAGGCGATCCTCGACGGTCTCAAGGCTGGCACAATTGTGACTGGCGTCGATCCGGTGTCGGGCGCACTGCTTGAGAGCATCCCGGCTGTCGCCGCTGGCGCGGGCAGCTTCACCACGCTGGTCGCCGCTGCGGAGGCCGCGGGGCTGGTCGAAACTCTGTCGAGCGAAGGTCCGTTCACCGTGTTTGCGCCGACGGATGAGGCCTTTGCGGTTGCGCTGGAGAGCTTGGGAATGACCGCTGATCAAGTGCTGGCGGATACCGAACTGCTTACCAGCATTCTGACCTACCACGTCGTGGCCGGCGTCGCAGCGACCTCGGAAATGGTTGTTGGCCTCGACTCGGTGACGACCGTCCAGGGGAGCCCGATCACCATCGAAGTGGTCGATGGCGGCGTCGTGCTCAACGGCAGTATCAACGTGATCGCGGTCGATGTGCCGGCATCGAACGGCATCATCCACGTCATCGACGGCGTGCTGCTGCCGCCGATGTAAGGCGCGCGGTTCGAACTCACAAGCAGTGGGCTGGGGCGGTCGATCGACCGCCCTAGTTGATTCCCTGCTACGCCTGTTCGTCACGCACGTGGATCGTCACGCGGTGGTAGGCGTTGTTCATGTAGCCCTTCGGGTTCCAGACGCTTTCGAGCTGCGCTGGCTGGCCGCGCCCGGCGTCATCCCAGGCGCGCACAGCCAGGTGGTGGTCGCC
>CAYTME010000007.1:0-22506 GCA_964438415.1 uncultured Pleurocapsa sp.
GTCCTCGATCGGGTGCTGGTGGGTGTCGAAGTGCTGGCGGTCGTCGGCATCGTCTTTATCGGCATCAACCTGTTCAGCGCCATCTCGGTCTTGGAGCGCGAAACCCAGGAAGCGCGGCAGGTCTCGGAGGAGCAGCGCCGCTTGGGCATCCCGACGATCGAACCGACGCCGACGATCCGCGTAGAGAATATCGTGCTGCCGACCGGGCATATCTACAGCGAGGATCAGATCGTCGAATTCAACATGAACGAGATCCCAGCGCATCTGCGCCCGGTGGTGCAGAGCCAGATCTTGCAGCCGGTCTTGAGCCGACCAGAACCGACCGAGGAGACGGCGCTGCGGCTGGTCATCCCCAAGATCAACGTCGATGCGGTGATCGTACCCGGCACCGACCTCGGCGCGCTGCGGCTCGGCGTCGGTCAGCTCATGAACGGGGTCGATCCCAGTGACCGTGAGGGCAACCTTGTCTTGGCGGCTCACAATGACATCTACGGTCAGCTTTTCCGTTATCTCGACCAACTGGCACCGGGAGACCGCTTCACGGTGTACACGCAGATTCGGTCGCACCAATATGTCGTCGCCGACATCCGGATCGTCGAGCCGAACGAAGTTTGGGTGATGGACAACCAGCCAGGCCGCGCGATGGCGACCTTGATCTCGTGCTATCCGTACCAGCAGAATTATCAGCGCATCATCGTATTTGCCGACCGTATCGATTAGAATACGAGCGGTTCAGACCCTTGAGTGTCGGTGGAGCAGTCCGTCTATGGCCGAAGATAAACGCCGCAGTCGTGCCGGTGCTGGCAACCCCTATCGTACCGTCTCCGCCAGCGAGCGCCGAGCGCAGCGGCGCGCTCGTAAAGGCATCGATCAACCGACCAGCGCGCAGCCAGAGCCGCGTGCAAAGCCCGCGCTCACGCAGGAGATGATCAACGAGCTGCTGGCGCACCCGACCAAGGAAGTGACAGAAGAGCAGCTCCAGGCCAGCTACAGCTATGTCATCGCCGATATTCGCAGCATGGCGCTGCTGGCGCTGGGCTTGATCGTCTTCTTGGTAATTTTGGCCAATACGCTGCCGCGCTGATGCACGGCGGCGTCCACAACCGCTTGTAAGCGACGCGGCGGACCGCAGTCGTGTGCCCGCCGAGCAAGTGAAAGTCATCCCTGAGCCATGCGCGTCGAATGGGCGTGTGTCCCCTATTTTTCCGGTCTCCATGAGGCTGGCTGCCGACAACTCGACACCTGCGCTGTGCGGCGCGTCTACCCAGCCGGTGCGACCCTATTCAGCGAGGGCGAGGCGTGCGCTGGGCTGCACGTGCTGCTCGAGGGGTTGGTGCGCATCTACCGCGTCAACCTCGAAGGCCGCCTGCACACGCTGAGTCTGCTGCGTCCGATGGCGGTTTTCAACGAGGTGGCCGCCATCGACGGGGGCAGAAACCCGTTCGACGCGACGGCAGTCACCCACGTGACGGTCGCCGTCATCAACCATCACGATCTGCTGGAGATCATGGGCAGCGAACCGCGCGTCCTCAGTAATACGATCCAGGCGCTCGCGCGCCTCAACCGCGAGTACATCGAACGTCTGGAAGACATGACTTTTCGCACGATCCCCTCGCGCTTGGCGAAGCTGTTTTTGCATGAAACAGCCTACGCCGATCAAATCTCCGAGACGCCCTCGCAGCTTACCCAGGAAGAGATCGCGGCCATCCTGGGTACGACGCGTGAGGTCGTCGGACGCGCGATGCGCCAGATGTTGAATGCAGGCTTGCTCAAGAAACGCGGACGCGATGTCATCATCGTCGATCGGGAAGGCCTGCAGGCGCTCGCACAGGCCAACTGTACCCCAGAAAAGCTGAGATCGTAGCCTCCGGCTCAGCGGACGCCGCGGCCTGAGTCGTTTGATCACCACTTTTAACCTAACGGGAACCATTTCGATAAACTGCGGATGAGAATATCGCACGCGCGTAAAACTTCCTTTTCGAATCCAACAAAAGTTCCAGATTGCGTTGATAAACCGATCTATAGTGTGCGTAGATGATGAGATGACCGAACATAGCGAGGAGGCTCTACATGACCCACATCATCACCAGCCTGTGTCTGCGCGATGGTGCTTGCGTGGAAGTGTGCCCAGTCGAATGCATCGTGCCGGGGCAGCCGGAAAACGAGTGGCCCTGGTACTTCATCGATCCGGATACCTGCATCGACTGCGGTGCCTGTGTGCCAGAATGCCCGTACGAGGCGATCTTCATCGAAGAAGAGGTGCCCTCGGCTTACACGATGGCGGCTGGACAGAAACGCATCCCGTTCGATACGAAAGTCCAGGTCGAAGCGGCCGGCGGTGAAGTGGTCGATCTGACCGCCGACATCCAGCCCAACTACGACTTCTTCAGCAAAGGCCCCGGCTACGACGCGCTGAACTGAGCTGAGTCACACCGGACGACGATGACCCCCGACACCGCGTTGGGGGTTTTCGATTCCGACCCCACGGCCCGCATTCGGCAAGGCCGCCCTATCAAGGCGCTGCCAGTACGGGTATCATCGTTTCCACGAGACCACATATCAATACAGAGCGCCGATGGATCTCCTCCAATTGGTACAAACGCTTCTGCTCGATCCTTTGAGCCAGCCATTCATGCAGCGAGTCATGCTCGCCGTCCTGCTCATCGGCGCGGTTTGCGGCGTCGTCGGCTCGTACGTCGTCACCCGAGGGATGGCGTTTCTGGGCGATGCGCTCGCGCACACAATCCTGCCCGGCGTTGCCGTCACCTACATGAGCACGGGCGGCAGCACACAAGCAGTACTAGTCGGCGGCGTTTTCGC
This sequence comes from uncultured Pleurocapsa sp., assembly GCA_964438415.1. Lineage (GTDB taxonomy): Bacteria > Chloroflexota > Anaerolineae > Aggregatilineales > Phototrophicaceae > Flexifilum. The sequence continues at coordinate 2,821 of CAYTME010000007.1, forward strand.
AGCCGTCGCGAGCGCGATCGCGATCAGCTTCCTCTCACGCAGCAGCCACATCAGCGAGGACACCGCCATCGGCATCGTCTTCGCCGGCGCGCTGGCGCTTGGGATCGGCATCATCTCGGCCAGCCGCGCTTTTGCGACGGATTTCACCCATCTGTTCATGGGCAATGTGCTGGCGATCAGCAATGACGATCTGCGCCTGATGGCCATCATCAGCCTTGCAGTCCTGATCGGGATCGCTTTGTTCTACAAGGAGTTCTTGATCATCTCGTTCGATCCGTCACTGGCCGAGACGCTGCGGCTGCCGCACCGCCGTCTGGACGCGCTGCTGCTGATCCTGCTGGCGCTGACGGTCGTGGTCGCGCTCCAGGCGGTCGGCATCGCCCTGGTGGCGGGTATGATCGTCATCCCGTCGGCGACGGCGCGCTACTTCGTCAAACAGCTCCATCACCTGATGCTGCTCGGCGCGGCCATCGGCGCGTTCGGGGGCGTGGTCGGCATCTACATCGCGTGGCACCTGCGCATCGCGCCGAGCGCCGTCATCGTGTGCACCCTGACGATCTTGTTCGGGCTGGCGTTCCTGTTCGCGCCGCAGCAGGGATATGTCTGGCGTCTGCGCCAGCGCCGAGCCTGAGCCGGCCAAATCGCCGTCGATTGCGCCTTGACAGGCGACGCCAACCAACAGGCTGGGCAATGGATGGCTCCCCATGCAAATAAGCAGAGACGAACTCAAAACAGCGAAAAGTAATGAGTGAAGAACCTGCCTGCGTCGACCTCTAGAGCCACCTCATGAGGGCCTGTTTCGTCTAACTGCCAGTGGGTAAACCCCATCAACCGAGGCGATGTCAGCTCTACCTCGACATGACCGCGATAAAAAGTGCAGACCTCTGGATCAAAAATGCTGACCGCAGCGAGCGGATCGTGAAAAGTGATGACGTCGCGCTCTTGAAACCAGACTTCGGCGAAGTCGAGCACTGGCCGCAGCAGCCCCTTCTGAAAACGTTCTCGAACTTCCGCAGCTTTCATCCTGACTTGACAGGTCACATCGAGGCCAATAGAACGATGCACCGCTGCCGGCGTCCTGTAGAGCTTCGCGATCGCAATCGGATCGCACAGCGCATTCCATTCGAGCAGTGTCTCCTCTGCCAAACGATTCGTGAATTTGCCCACCATCAGCACAAGGCGTTTGAGGAGACGAGGAATTTCCGGGTCGAGCGCAAACAGGAGCGCGATGTTGGTCATGGGGCCAATTCCCAGGAGTGTGATTTCGCCTGGGTACGAACGAATGGTCCGCCTCAAAAAATCGATGGCACCATGTTGAGGAAACTCCGTTTCATGCGGCCAACGATCGAGCATAGCAGCTTGCGGCACGTGCGGCTGGCGCTGCGCGGTCAAGATCGGCTCTTCAACACCTGGATAAATCGGCACAGCAGCCTGCCCAGCAGCACGACACAATGCACTGACGAGCTGTGCACGCCGATCTGACTCTCCACTGACCGTCGTCACGCCTAGAAGCTGGCAGCGCGGCTGGGCGAGCAGATAAGCGAGGCAGATCGCGTCATCGATATCTGAGCCAATATCTGTATCGAGAATCAGCTTTTCAACATCCATCATCTTGTCCTAACGTTATTCGCGGATCCCACTGCTGGTGATTGCTTGAATGTAGTAACGCTGGAAGGGGAGCAGAAGCAGAATTGGCACAAGCGCTGCCAGCGTTGTGCCAGCGAGAAGTTGACTCCATAACGTCTGATACTGACCGATTGAATTGGCGATATCCACCTGCACAACGCGAAGCTCGGGGCGGGGCGCAACCAACAAGGGCCAGAAGAACGCGTCCCACTGCGAGAGGAACAACAGCAGCGCCGCCGTGATCAACACTGGCTTTGACAGCGGCAAAATAATGCTGAAGAACAGTCGCCACCAGGATGCGCCGTCGACCCGCGCCGCATCGATCAGGTCTTGTGGGAGTTCCTCGAAGAATTGGCGAAACAGGAAGATCACCAAGCTGCTCGCCAGCCCCGGTACGATCAATCCCTGCCATGTGTTGAGCCAACCCAGATTTTTGACCAGGATGAAGCGCGGAATTGCGGTCAAATCGGTTGGGATGAGAAAAGTCACCATGATCACAAAAATGAAAAACAGCCGTTTGCCCGGAAACTGAAACCGGGCAAAAGCAAACCCCGCCATCGCATTCACAAACCCACCCACAATGACCACCACAGCGCCCAAGATAAACGTGTTCAACAAAGTTTGCCCAAAACCGCGCTGGAAAAGAGCTTCATACGCTTCCAGCGTGAAGTCCAAAGGCAAAAATGCCCGCCACGAAAACGGTGACGCGTATTCGAAAACTCTTGCATTGGGTGTGAACGACGCAGAGAAAGCCCACAACATCGGCAGCAAGGTCAACGCAGCCACGAGGATAAGCAGCACATAAATCAGAAAACGCTCAAACATACCCCAACGATAGGAAACCCGCTGAACCTGGCTTACCAATCCTCTCTTACCTAGTTTCAGACTTGATGTGGCCATTTACAGCGCTCCTTTGATCGAGGTTCTCTCGCGCAGTAGATAGAACTCAATCCCTACAATGATGAGCACGAATACCAACATGACCGTCAGCATCGTCGCCGATGTATACAGATCGCCATAGACGAAGCCGCGCCGGTACGTCTCATACATGATCAGATTGGTCGATTGCTGCGGTCCGCCTTGTGTCAGCAGCAAAATGGGCGTAAAAAGCAGGAAATTGGCAACTGTATCCGCGACCAGAACGAAGACCATCACACCTCGCAGCAGGGGCAGCGTGATGTAGCGGAAGATTTGCCAGCGATTTGCGCCATCGATTTTGGCTGCTTCGATAACCGACTCGGAGATGCCCTGCAACCCCGCGAGGAAAAACAACGACCACAGTGGGACGCCTTTCCATGTGGCTAGTATGATGATCGCCCAAAGCGCATGCGAAGGTGCCGTGAGAAATGGCTGCTTGGCGATGCCAAACGTGGTGAGGACACCATTGATCAGTCCCGAGTCGGCATCAAACATCAGCCCCCAGACCACAGTGGTCACATTGATCGACACCGCCACTGGGATCAGATAAATACTGCGAAATAGGGTTATCCCGCGGACTTTCTGGTTCGCGAGAAGCGCCAGCCCGAGGGCGAGCGACACTTGTATCGGGTTCACCAACAAACTGAAGACAATCGTGACTTCAGCAGATTTCCAGAAGACGGGATCGGCAAAAATGCGCTCGAAGTTTTCAAACCCGACAAAAATCCGACCGCCCTGCAGCAGAGACTGCGTGTGAAGACTTTCATTGAGAGTCGCAAGTGCAGGAAAAAGATTGAAGACGATGAGCAACCCTACCGCGGGGAACAGAAAGAAATATGGAATGAGCCGCTGCTGCATTGCACCTATTCTCCAAGTCAAACAGCCGACGGGAGGGCAAGGCATGTAGGTGCCTTGCCCGATTTGAAGGTGCTATCGTGTGTACTTTGCCATCTCGCTGGTAATGCGAACGACTGCATTGTTGAGCACTTCTTCCACATCAGCACCATTGCGAATGTCGGAGAAGGCATTCTGCAGAATCTGTTCGTATTCCAAGTAACCGGGGGTCACCGGGCGTGGCACAGGATTGACCGTGGCCTCATCCGCTGCGACGCGTTGATACGAGAGTGGAGGTTCTGCGAACTGTTCATCGGTCTGGAAAAGCATCAGCACCGACTGCTGGGCTGGGAAGTCACCGCTGCCATCGCGCCACCACGTCTCTGCGCCGATACCGGTCGAGATCCAGCTTACAAACCGCTTGGCAGCATCCGCATGCTCAGTATTGGCATTCACACCAATATGCCAGCTTCCCGTCGGAGTCACAATTTCGCCATCAGCAAAGTAGGGATGACGGGATACTCCCCACGCAAAAGGCAGCGGCTCACGATTGAAGCGATTGATGTTCCATGGCCCCGCAACCATCATAGCCAGATTGCCGCTCGCGAACAGGTCGGGCACAGGAATGGTGTCATCTTTTGGTGCCACCCGCAAAACATTGAACATATCACTGTAGTAGGTGAACGCCCGAATCCAAGCCTCGGAATTGATCACACCGTCCACAGTCAGACCATCTTCTCCGATGGCGGTTCCACCGAGACTGACCGGCAGCGGCTGTAATTGATAGATGCGATTGGTCTGTTCCCAGTTGAAACCCCAAACGTCCGTCACGCCATCGCCATCTTGGTCTGCAGTGAGTTGAGAAGCAATCTCCGCGATCTGCTCCCACGTCAGACGATCATCAGGGCCGGGCGGGGTCAATCCGGCGGCCTCGAAAATTTCGGCATTGTAGAATAGGAGTTGAGTTGAGGTACTCACCGGCGCTGCAATCAGGGCACCGTTATAGCTGCCCGCTTCGACAGCAGAAGGAAGCCAATCGGCGCGCTGCTCGTCGGTAAAGGCATCATCCAGCGGCAGCAGCCACCCACGCAGACCGTAACCTGCGACGAGCGGCACATCGACCGTTATCACATCCGGCGTCGTACTCTGAGCATTGAGGCGCACCTGGATTTGTTCGAACAGTGCGTTGAACGGCACCTGCTCTAGCTCAATATTGATATCGGGGTTTTCGGCTTCGAAATCGGAGACGACCTTATTGATATCTCCGCCCCATTCCGACAACGTCAGCCATGTGATCGTCGTCGGCTCGCTCTGGGCGGCTACTGGGGCGACTACCAGCACCATCACGACCAGCAGCAGCGCCATAAACACTCTGTCTTGTTTTATGAACATATCATCCTCCTTCGGAATCATCATTCGGTCATTGCTTGAACAAGAGGTTTCCTGCTTATCCACGCTATACTTGATCGTAATGAGGGTTGGCGGATACTTTCAAGCGCTGCAGTGCCAGATGAGTGCCAGATGAGTGCCAGGTGGTATTCAGGTGAATGATGAAAAGGCGGGAGCAGCAAGTTTTGTATCGCTCGTTGCAGACGCCTATCACCAACTATATGACCTGGTAGCACTGCGTACCCATCCGCTGGGGCTTATGCTGACCGATGTAGAGAAACTTACCCCGAAGGAACGTGCATGGCATCTCCACCAGCTTCTGATAGAGGCGATACACGAGCTTCGACCCACAGGGCACAGTCAGCCACAGTCTCGGGAATGGCGTCGTTACCAACTGCTCAATCTTCGGTATATCGAGTCGCTGCCGCCCCAGCAAGTTGCAGAGAAGCTGTCCATCAGTCGCAGGCAGTATTTCCGCGAGCAGTCAAGTGCCATCGAGTCTTTGGCTGAAATACTGCGTGCACGTAGAACGGATCGGATACCCAATCCTGAGTCGGAAAACATTCAGCCGCTCCTTCATGAATTGGAGCGTGTGTCAAAACAAGAGCGAACCACCAACCTCGTTGAAGTGATCGAGAGCGTCCTCAGCACTGTGGAGCACATCCTTGAGGATAAGCACCTCACCATTACGTTCAGCAGCCCTCCAAGCGCTTACGTCAGCGTACCGAGAAGCCTGCTGCGCCAGTTTTTACTTGGGCTGGTGGGCACGTCACTCACGGATGGTGACGGTTCTCACCTCCAATTTCAGACTCAGGTGACCGGTGAAATCATCAATCTGAGTATTAGAGCGCCGAGCAAGGCACTAGCAGATCGCTTGGCGCAGGAAGTATGGTTTAAGGAGCTTTCGGAGCTGATCGTCAGCATGGACTGCGAAATCGCGCTGAAATCAGAAGAGGCGTTTGAACTTTCGATCACTTTCTTTGATAACACGAGAAACCAGCGTTCCGTTCTGATTGTGGATGACAATGCGGATATGCTCGCGCTCTACGAACGTTTCTTGGATCAAGAGGGATATTCGCTGCAATACAGCCAAGATATCGAAGAAGCTTTTGAGATCATCAAGACTCAGCGTCCGTACGCCGTGATTCTCGACCTGATGCTGCCGGAACACGACGGGTGGGAACTGCTGGCTCGATTGAAGCATGATCCGTCGACGAGTGACTGCCCTGTCATCATTTGCAGTGTCTTGAAACAGCAGGAACTGGCGTGGACGATGGGAGCAGCGCGTTTCCTGGCCAAGCCGATTACCAAATCAGGGCTGCTGGAGGCGCTGGATAGTTTAAAATAGGATTTTCAAGATGACTCTTGCATCTGGCTACGCGATCATTGCTGAAAGTCTACGAGAGCTGCGCATTCGCGCGCTCGAGAAACTTGTATTGCTCACCGTCGCTTCAGCATACTTGACTTTGATCTGGTCACTTTGGCCTACGAACACACTCCCAGAGAGACGTCTCATTGCACTTTTGTGCTTGATAATGATTGCCCTTTGCTGGGCAGTGTACGCGTTTAGGGAGCGCTTTCCGCGCTTATGCGCCGTCAGCTTCGTCACGGGGCTGATGATCATCATTTCGTTTATTGCGGTATTGTTCAACAACAGCGATGCGGGATTCTTGTTTTTGGCACCGCTCATCTTCGCCGGAACCCTCGTCGGCCGGCGATCGATCATCTTGGTTGGGGGCATCAGCGGCATTTTGCTTTACGGCATGACGCTGTTCTACGGCCCAGCGTTCATTACACCGCTGCTTTTTCTCGCAGTCGTCACGGCCGCCATCTCGGTTTCACTCCAGAATCTCTACACAACGCTTTCATGGGCGCTGGATGGCTACGAGCGCGCAATCCATAATCAGAACGAGGCGCGCGAACGAAAAGCAGAATTAGAACATGTGCTTAAAAGCCTAGATATTGCCAGCCACAATCTGCAGCGCGCAAACCAGGCCTTAGAAATTGCATGCGAACGTGCAGAAGAAGCCCAACAAATCAAACAGCGCTTCGCCCAGTCGATCAGCCATGAGCTGCGTACACCGCTCAATCTCATTGTTGGCTTCACAGAAAACATGATCTCCGCGCCAGAGTATTACGGCAGCACCTTACCGACGCTCTACATGCGCGATCTGATGATCGTTCATCGGAATGCATCGCACCTGCAGAAGCTGGTCAATGATGTCCTCGATCTCAGCCGGCTGGAAGCTGCGCAAATGGGGCTTCACTTCACCAAAACACATCCAGGCGAGCTGGCCGAGGAAGCGGTCGAAACCATTCGTGGCATGGTCGAACCGCGCGGCATTGCGCTCCGCTGCATCGTCACGCCAGATTTGCCCCACCTGTGGGTCGATCCCCTACGGGTCAAGCAGATCTTGCTAAATTTATTAAGTAATGCGTCGCGCTTCACCGAACAAGGGAGTGTGACACTTCGCGTTTACGACGACGATCACCGAATTGTCTTCGCGGTCGAAGACACCGGAGTTGGCATTCCTCAGGAACATCTTGAGCACATTTTTGAAGCCTTTCATCAAATCGAGCACCCAATACAAAAGCGGACAAGAGGCGCAGGTTTGGGGCTTGCCATCAGCCAAGATCTAGCACGGCTGCATGGCGGACATATCGATGTCAGCAGCGAACTGGGTGTCGGCAGTGTATTTCGGTTGAAGCTGCCCATTAGCCCCGTCGAAGCCTATCACACTGGTCACTCGTCTCTGCAGGCGATACGAACCGTGCCTTCACGAGATAACGTCATCGTTTTGGTCACAAAAAGCATGTCGGCGGCGTCACTGATGTCACGTTTTCTGCAAACCTGCCGCATCATTGTCGTGGAGGACATGCAGCACGCCAAGCAAGCTGCGCAGCAGAACCTGCCATTAGCGCTGGTGGTTGATACCTACTCAGACTCGACCGATCCGACAGCGGTAATGACGGAGGTGAGCACCTGGGGACTTCCGCAGATATGCATCCTGACCTGCCCGCTGCCTGGTGAAGGCTTGCTGCAGCGCTCGCTTTCGGTGAACGGCTTTCTCATCAAGCCGGTCTCACGTGCGACCCTGTGGGACACGCTGCGCTCATTTGGTGAAGCAGTCAGCACCATTTTGGTTATCGATGACGATGTTGATTTCGGACGATTGATTGAGCGCATGATTGACAGCCCTTTGCGGCGCTACCGTGTGTTGGTCTCCACAGACGGTCGTGAAGCTTTGTGTATGATGGAATTGAACAAGCCAGATTTGATCCTGCTCGACCTCGATATGCCGCACATGAATGGAGTGTCGTTTTTGAGCCATATCCGTGCGCACACTCTCTATCGCGATATCCCGGTCGTCATCGTCTCAGGCAAAGATACATTGGATGATACGCAGGTGCTCGACGGACGACTCCATCTGCTGCGGCCTTCGGGGTTCACCGTTGTGGAGACGCTGAAATGGGTGCAGCACTCTCTCGACGCCCTATCTGGAACTGTCGAGCTGACACCCAGATGATCAACGCATAAAACAGCGCGATACAGCGAGCTAGTCGATCGCAATAACGCGCCCCAGCCGCGCCGAGTCGTAAGACTTGAAGACCAGATTCATCGTTTTGAGATTGTCCTCACCGCTCGTCTCACCTACCTCCAACCCCTTGAGTGCCCGCGCGATATTGAGTTGAGCCGTGTAAATACTGGAATGAACCACATCATAAGCGGGATCTGCCCAAGCAAAACGGGGCGGGACATGTCGGCTCGAATGGGTGCCTTCCGCGGTTGTCTCGCGAATCCAGAAATCCGGCGCTAATTCCAGAAACCCTTGATCGCCTTCGATCTGAACATAAGTTTCAGGAAATCGATCGTGTTCACGACGGGTTGCATAACTCATCTGACAGATGACAGCCGCCCCATCCGCCATCGTCATCATGACTGTCGCTACATCCTCACCCCGAATATCAGGATGAACTCGATAAGTCTGACAGTAAAGTGCAGCCGGTTCACCGAACAGGAAACGTGCCACATCCAGGATATGACTGCCGATGTCGGTCAGGATAAACTGCTCAAGATCTTTCAGAAACGGCTGGTTATCGAAGACAGGGAAGCTGTTGCGGTAGTCGATCGTCGCACGGAAGACCTTGCCGATGCGTCCGCTGTCGAGCATCCGTTTGAGCTGTCGCAGGGGATGCTGCCAGCGCCAATTCTCATTGATGTAGAGCGGCACAGATGCATCGGCGCAAACCTGGACAAGTGCACGACACTCTTCTAGTGTCGTCGCCATCGGTTTCTGGCACACGATCGGCAAGCCCCGCGCTGCTGCCAGCCGCGTCAGCGGGTAGTGCGTCTCGACACTGGCGCAGATATCGACGAAATCGATCTGTTCATGTTCCAGCAGCGCTTCTGGGTCATCATAAACGGATGAGGCGGGAATACCGAAACGCTCTGCAAGCAGCAGCGCTTTGGATTTCGTTCGGTTGTAAAGCGCCACACACGTCACCTCATCCGTCTGCATCCAGCCTGCAAGCTGGAAAGCAGACCAGAAACCGGTTCCGAACAGGGCAAAGCGGAGCTTTGACATAAGACCTCTCATCTCAGTCAGGAATCAAGGTACGCAGGTAAACAGCTGACTGCTGAACCCATGTCTGTTCTTGTGCGATGGTTGCGCTCATCTGTTCCTGTGGGGGCGGCCACGTCTCTATCACGGCGTTGAAAGAGCATCCACAGCCCCGCAAAGCCTCAAGCAGCCAGGGCACATCCAACATGCCCTGACCGGCCGGCGCACCGGTCACTTCGAACCCCATCTGATGCGGCAGCCGCCGCACGATGAAGTCTTTAATGTGCAGACTCACCACATACGGCCCCAACGCTGTGACGACCACATCCGGCCCTTCGAGCGCGCCAAAGGAATTCACCGTATCCAGGCAGATCCCTACAGCCGGGTCGTCCACCGCCTCAACAATCTGAGCCAGCGTGCGCGCTTTAAAGCGGTCGTGATTCTCGATTGCAAGCGTGACACCAGCACTCTTCAAGTTCGGGAGCGCCGCGCGCAAAGATGCAGTCACTTCATCGGGTGTCGGATGATGATTGGCCGTATCGACGACCACGCGCAGGATTGACGATCCAAAATAGGCGGCTATGTCAATGTAGCGCACAAGGTGCGCCGCTTCGATGCCGCGTGTGCCCACCTCGATATCGATACCACGAGCGACAGCTGCAGTACGCAGCCGAGCACATTCTGCATTCGCAAGTACATGCAGCGGCAAATTATCAGCGATTTGAATCAGCTTCAAACCGAGTGAGTCGGCGAAATTAAGCAGACCAAACGCATCAAGCGGTGACTGTGGTGCCTCGAAACCGGGGACACCAATCGACCACGCGAGTGCATAGCTGCCCAGTCCAAGCTTGATCATGGTATCAACTCAAACATGGTCAAGGCTGTCAGTGATCTCCGCTACACTGCGCTTGAGTGCATCCAAATTCATGATGTTCTCCATCCAGTCCGGCTTGAAGATCTTCTCATAGGCATTTTTGATCGCCAGTTTGGCGCCATCGCTGAACGGGAAACCAGAGAAACCGAAAATGATGGCAAATTCGATACGTACATGACCGCTCAAGAACTCCCAAGCGGCCTCAGCGGGGACACCCATTTCAACCGCCTTGTCATAGGCTTCTTTAATCGCGGTGATACAGGTGGCGGCGAACGTTTCGACGAGTGCCGGTTCCAGAATTGCCATTTGCTCAACCGTGATGCGGTAGTTGTTCATTACCGGCGCATACATATCGCGTGCAAGTTGATCGCCTTTCGCCCAATCGGCCTCTGGTCCGCGATGCAGCGCCGAGACGATGTGATGTTTAGCCTTGACACCGCCGAACCAATCTGTGCGCGCTTCATCAGTCACTTCGTCATTGAAGAGCGGCGGATGACACGGATGCGAGACAAAGTATGTCAGGTCATCCCGCAGCGGGATGACCTCGGCATACGCGGCCGCAGGGTCAAGACTGACGACCATTGTCCCAGGCTTTAAATCCTCGATGATCTCGCGTGTGATGCGGCCGATCAGGCGATCGGGCAGCGCCAAAATGACAGCATCGGCATCGCGCAGTGCCTCTGTCTGTGGCGTGGGTTTCAATCCGCGTTTGGCAAGGTTGGCAATACCGGCCTCGCTGACTTCGACATAGGCCATTTCGTAACGTTCCGGCAGTCTCATCAGATTATCGGTGATGCGCTGTCCCATCTTGCCGCCTGCACCCATCAGAGCGACTTTCATTGCCATGATCTTTGCTCCTACTGTGAACCTTTTAGAATGCTGCCAAAATAATCAACCTTGCCCACTTGTCCCGCCTTGAGACTGATTTCTAAGCCATCGAAGGCGGCATCGTCGGCATAGGCGAGGCAAAGCGGCGCACCCGGCGCTACAGGAAGGATGGTGCGTAGGGCATAAATGCCCAGTTGGCGCGCAGCGTAGCCGCACGTATCACCACCAGTGACGACGGCACGCCGCAGCCCGGTACGCTTCAATAATTTCCGCAGAATCAAGCCCTGCTGCGTGCCCAACCGCGCACCCACCGATCGAGGATCGATCCCCAGAGCATCCAAGTGAGCCTTCGTGCGGATGATTTGCGGATCGTCCGGACCGCGCACGCTGTAAAGAACCACGCTTTGCCCCGCGGAGAGACGTTCCAAAGCGCGCGCGATGACCGCTGTACGTTCCTCATCTGCCGCAGCCGGATCGACCAAACGCACCGAGTCGAGACGCTCCATAGCAAAGCCATGTGCTTCTGCCCAGTCTAATTGCATAGCAGTCGCCGGGGCGGCACTGCCCGAGACGACGATCAACTGCTCGACCGCACCGGCAGAAACAGGCGTCGGCGGCTTGGCCAGACGACCGCTCGCTTGCCAGTGCAGCGCTAGTGCTTTCTCTATGCCAGATGAGCCAACGAGCAAAGCGGCGCCTGCATCCGTTCTTTGTGTGATGACACGATCGAGCAGACCACCCACAGCCAACAAATGGCCATCGTCGATCGTATCGAAGATGATGATTTCAATCCCTTGCTGACGCAGCTCGTCGAAGTAAGTCCACAGCGTTTCCGCCGCTTCCGCCAAATGGAGCACATTGATCGACCCGATGCGACGTGCAGTCTGCTCAGCCAGATGGAGCCGCAAGTCGGCCTCATGCATTGGGGTTGTCGGGTGACAGCTCATTGTCGGGTGACGATCCAGCCGATAGGTCGTATCATCGACCCGCGCGAAGAGATTGCTGAAAGCAACGTAGCGCTTCAGGAACGGTGCTCCTACGACCAGCGGCACCGTCTGCGCACCAAAGACACCGAGGGCAATCTCGATAGCGTGGCCGATGCTGCCAAGAGTCGGAGACGAGTCGAATGTCGAGCAAATCTTATAATGAAAAGCGGGCGCACCGAGAGCTTTCAGTGCAGTGAATAGACTTGGCAGCACAGCATCCATCTGAGTAGGACTCATGCTGCGGCTGACACCGGCCAGCCCAACGGCTTGCACATGAGGAAAGCGAGAACGGATCAGGTCAAGCGTCGGCGGCTCCAGAAAGAGAACACTCGGCACGCCCGCCCATTCCAATACCTCTGTGCTGTCGGTCGAACCGGTGAAATCATCCCCGTAGTAGGTCAGCAGCAGCCTCGACTCGGCACTCACGATCCGAACCTTTCCAACGCGCGTGCCAACTCAGGATGCGAATGCGCATGATCGGCCAAGGCTCGGTCATCCCGAGCGGCCTCCCAGGCCTGCTGCAAAGCGCGCACGCCCGCGCCTGGCCCGTCCGGGTGGGCCATGATCCCACCACCCGCCAAGAACAACCAATCGACACGTCTGCCAAGCGCACGATAAGTATCCGGAATGTGTGCAGCCGTCTGCCCAGACGAGAACACTGGCATGACAACCGCCCCAATCCCCGGCAGCGCCGTCAGACACGCGCGCGCAGCCGCGATCACGCTTGCGTCGGTTTCGCAAAACTTGTTACGCAGTCCATTGACGTGCAGATGATCAACGCCCGCCAAGCGCACAAACTTCTGAAAGGCAGGGTATTCCATGCCGAGCAGTGGATGACGGCTCAACATGCCCCACCCCGCGCGGTGGCCATGAATGGGCAGCTGACTGTGTCGGCGCAGCTCGGTTAGTCCCACAAGGCCAACCGGCAGCAGATTGACCATGATGCAGGTACCGCCGTGCGCCAACACAACATCGTGACCACGACGCATCTCATCGAGATCGCCCGTCACATTAAAGGCATACATGACGTGCTTGCCCGTACGTTCAGCATGTTCATGGATAACGCGCATGACCGCCTTCACCCGCGCTGCGAGCGGGGAATGCGGTGAATTGGTTTGAAGTTCATCGTCTTTGATGAAATCCAACCCAGCTGTGCACAAGATGCGCACCAAATCGGCGGTCTGGTCAGGCGTCATACCGACGCTCGGCTTGATGATCGTACCGAACAGTGGGCGATCGGCCACCCCAGCTAACCGCCGAGTTCCCTCGATGCCGAAAGCAGGCAGCGGGTAAGCCGCCGCGACAATCGGTGGAATCTCCACATCGAGCAGTTTCAGCCCGCTAAAAGGTGCAAGTTCGTACAGGTTGCCAGCGACAGCAGTATAGAGCGTTGTCAGCGATGCACCGATATTGGCGAATGGAAATGACAGCACCACCTGTGCACGTCGGTATTTCACATTGTCTATTTGCGGCATTTTGCTGCCTGGCAGCGATGGTGTATCGACCGTTTCAGTCACCTCGACCTGCTCGACGACGGCTCCGTGCGCGGCCAACAGCTCCGGCGTTTCGCCGGGGACTTTGATGAATGTCCCGGCAGACTGCTCTCCAGCCATCAATTCGGCGGCAATGCGGGGGTCGTAGGCCGTCTCGATCAGATAGTAGGCGCGAATACGGTCACTCATGAGCCTTGATCCAGCCACATCACCGCATAGGGTGGCAGATCGAGCGAGAGACCGCCGCTGGCGCTGAGCAGGTCACCTGATGAAGCACGAAAGCCCTCAGGATCGCGCATTGCTGCCTCGACATTGAACTCGTCAAGGACTCGCAGTGTAAATGCGCCTTCAACGCCCTCAATCGCGATCCGCTGCCGTTCAGCGCTGTGATTGGCGATCAGCAGTCGCAGGCGGCGGCCAGATAGCAGTGCCAGCCCGCTGGTGATCAGTGGATGCGACGATGTGAGCGCAGCGACCTGCGCAGCAGCTCCCATCTCCGCGATGGCGCTGAAAACGTGATACATTGGATAGACGCCGCCCGGAACTGAGCGGAAATGCTGCGGCAGCGGCGCACCATCCTCGCGCTCCATCACCCCCAACCAGCCAGTCGTCTCATAAAAGGTCAGGCTGCCGGCGCGTGCTAGCGCCAATGAGGCGACAGCCCCTAGCGTCCAGCCCGCGCCGAACAACGACATTTGGCGCGGATCGACACGACGCGGCAGCTCACCCGGAGCAGTCGGTATTTCTTCGGCGGTTGCATCCGGGTTCCAGGCGATCTTGAACGTAATCGGCGTCACCGCGATCGCTGTGTGTGTGCTGCTGCGCGCAGTGCGTACCGTTTCGCCCAAGATCGGCAGCGTTTCGACGAGGGACGAATTGTCGAAAGCATGAACCTGCGGATTGAGTGCATAGGCGACCAGCGGTGGTCTGGGCGTTGGCGGATGACGATTGATCTGGGTGAAAAAGCCGCGCGTCCCTGCACCAATGCGAATCGACGGCTCACGATCGCCAAAAATCGCGAGCGCTTCTGTGATGACCGCTTCAGATGTGACAAGCGCATCTGTTTGCAGCACAATCACGTCGGCAGCGATCGCGTGCTGGAGCAGCAGACCATCGAGCCGCGCGATCTGATGGTGGATATCAGCGCGAGCGTTCACCAACGCCGCGATCTCCAGCCGTGCCGCGCCGATCAACTGCGCTTCCGCCCACACGGCCGTCAGCACATGATCCAGATCGTCTGCATCCAGCGGCACATCGATACGCAAATGCGCAGGCCGTAGGGCGCGCAGACGCTCGACCTGGCGTTCACTGAGCGGCTCTCCATGCGAGGCGCGGCAGAAACCGATCGACGGCAGAGGATGTGTCGTCGTGAGATCAAGGCGCATCTCTGGCGCACGTTCAACAACGGATACAACCGGGCGCTCTGCCAGCAGACGCACGCTCACCGACTGCTGTACACGCTCACCAGGACCGACCTGCACTGGAAAAGGCTGCGCCAGCGGCGTGCAGTAGGTCTTGAAGCTGGCATCCGTCCAGTTGCGCTGGTCTTCCATCTCGAAGCTGTCGCCTGTCATGCGAACTTCAGCTCGAATGCCAGGCGCGACCTGGTGCGTCAGCGCGCGGATATCGAAGTATGGTTGGTGCGGCATGATCGCATCGGGGAACGCACCGCGCTCGATTGTGCCGTCGGTGTGCTCGACCATCAATGGCGCACCAGCCGCGGCAGCAGGATGGAGAACACAAAAACCTATTCGATTGCGTTTGAATGCTGACTGAGCTTCTCCATCGAAGCTGAAGGTAACCGAGCTGTCCCTCATGCCGCGAATAGTGCCGTACCAGACGTAGTGGATATCACCCTGGCAATGATCGCTGATGAAATGCACATCGAACGAGTCATCGCGTTTGTCGATCCGAACATCGCGCAGGATGGCGGGTACCGTTCCCCAGTTGTGATCGCGGACGGCGGCATAGATCGCGCGTACGATTTCGTGTTCGCCCGCACGAATGTAGCGCAGCATCCCAGCCTCGAAGACCATGGTCAAGTCACCCGCATGCAGGGTGATGCGCTCCGGCTCTGGCTGAACACTACCATCGAGATAGGGCGAACGCACGGTATCAATCTCCCGCTTCTGCGGCGCGGCGCGGCGTACTCCGGTCTTCTACTGGACGGATGAAACGTCGTTTGAGCTTCTTCAAATTGGCCTCGCGCAGACTGTCGAAAAAGATCGCCAAAAAGATGATGAACGCGCGCGCCATCGGTTGAAGGTACAGATTGACCAGGTTGAACTGCAAGCCCGTGCCGACCATCTGAATCAGGAGTGCGCCGATGACCGTGCCGAAGACATTGCCCACGCCCCCGAATAGACTCGTGCCACCCAAAACCGCTGCAGCGATCGCGTCGAATTCGCGCGTCTCGGCGAAGCTGCGATCGACTCGCCCACCCAACTGCGAAGCCAAAATGAAGCCCGCTAACCCTGCACACAACCCGGAAATCAAGTACACCATCGTCAAAACGCGATCTGTGTTGATCCCCGCCTTCTTGGCTGCTTCAATATCGTTGCCGACGGCGTAGACCTGTCGACCGAACTGCGTGCGCGACAGCACGAACCAAGCGACGATCAACACCAGAATGAAGACGACGATCGGCATCGGAATAACGCCGAAGACCGTCGTCTGGCCAAAAGCGTTCATGCGCTCTGGGAAATCGATCTGCCGCGACTCGGTCAGCGCAGTCCCCAAGCCGCGACCGATAACGAGCGTGGCCAGCGTGACCATGAACGGAATGATTTTTAAGCGCACGATACAGAAAGCATTGACCGCACCAAAAAGCAGTCCGACCAGCAGCGCTACGCCAAGCGCAGGCAGGATCTCCAGATTGATCGAGCGCATGAGCAGTCCCGCACACACGACTGACAGATACATATTCGAGCCGACCGAAAGATCGATGCCCGCCGTCAGCAAAACGAAGGTCATGCCAACGCCGATGATGCCAGCAAAGACCGCCGCTTGCTTGATGATGTTCAGGATATTTTCTGGCAGCCAAAAGCGCGGGAACTCGATCCCTGTATCGCCGATGACAGTGCGCGGTGAAGCCAATCCGAACAGGACGAACACAGCGATGAACAAGATGACTGTCGAGTTGTTGAGCAAGAATTGGAGCAGATTGAAGGGTTGCTTGGGCATAATCAAGCTCATTTCGGCTGTTCGACAGTACCCGCCGCTTCGACGGCATTCTGCTCTCGAAAAGCGGCGCGCAGGATGCCTTCTTCATGAAATTGGTCGCGGGCAAATTCGCCCACCAGTTCCCCTCGGCTCATGACCAAAATGCGATCGCACATGCCGATCAGTTCATCTAGTTCCGACGAGATGATCAAGACACCGCTGCCTGCCGCCGCCAGGCGATCGATGATGACATAAATTTCATACTTCGCGCCTACATCGATCCCGCGCGTCGGCTCATCCATGATAAAAATCGACGGGTTGCTGAGCAGCCACTTGGCAATCACGACTTTCTGCTGGTTGCCGCCGCTCAAGGCCTTGGCTGGCTGCGTCTGGATATTGCCGCTCTTGAGCTGAAGCACATCGGCGGTCTCACGTGCGGCGGTATAGAGCTGCTGTTGATCGACACGCTGGATCAGATTACGAGCAAATTCTGGCAGCGCCACCAACCCAATGTTGTTGGCGATGTCGATGCTCATCAACAGCCCCTCTTCGCGCCGGTTTTCAGTCACAAATGCGATCTTGTTTCGGATGCTGCTGCGTGGTGACGGCTTGCTGATCAGTTCGCCGTCGACCACGATCGTGCCGCGCTCGAAACTGTCTGCGCCAAAGATCATGCGCGCCAATTCCGTCCGCCCTGATCCCATCAGGCCAAACAGGCCGAGCACCTCCCCTTTATGCAGCGTGAACGAAATATCCTCGACAATCCCGGAAGCGCTGACGCCCTCGACGCGCAGCAGCGGCACCGCGCTCATGTTCGAGGTTCGCGGCGGATACAACTGCTCGATGCTGCGCCCGACCATGAGCGCGATCATGCGATTGATATTGAAAGCAGACGCCGGTTCAAAGCCGACCAGCACGCCATCGCGCATGACCGCGATCTGATCGGAAATGCGCAGAACATCGCCCAAAATATGCGAGATGTAAATCAGGCCTTTGCCCTTCTGACGCAGTTGATCCATGATGCCAAACAAGCGCTCAGTTTCCCGCGCCGTGAGCGAAGTCGTCGGCTCATCAAAGATGATCAGCGATGCATCCTGGTGCAGCGCTTTCGCGATCTCGACCAACTGCCGTTCACCCGGCGAGATGCGCTCAACTTGGGTATCGGGCGCGATATCCAAACCGACCGAAGTCAGCAGTGCGGTCGCTGCACGGTTGATCGATGCTCGATCGATGCTGCCCAGAAAACGTCCGCGCGGGAAATCGCTGATGAAGATATTTTCAGCAATCGTGAGATTCGTGAATAAGTTAAGTTCCTGATGAATGAAGGCGATGCCCGCACGCTGCGCATCTGCGGGGCTGCGCGGGCTGTAGGGCTGCCCATTCAGGAGCATCTGACCGCTGTCGGGCAAGACCACACCGCCGATCAAGTTCATGAGTGTCGACTTGCCTGCGCCATTCTGACCGATCAGGCCGAGCGTTTGTCCAGCGCTGACTGTCAAGCTGACACGATCGACCGCTGTGATACCGAAAAATGCCTTAGACAGATCACGAAGTTCCAAAAGCAGACTCATGCGCGCCCTTCCCGGTTGAGCAGCCGCACTCGCGTAATATCGGTCAGCGCAGCCAACAAGATCACAAGGCCTTTGGCTGCATCGATGATGAATGGAGACAAACGCATCGCATTGAGGATATTCAGCAGCAGCACAAAGAAAGCGACGCCGAAGAACGTGCCACGCACCGAACCCTTGCCCCCGAACAAACTCGTCCCACCGATGACCGCCGCACCGATGATATCGAGCAGTAGGTTGCCGCCACCGAGCGACGGTTGACCGATCCCCAAGCGAGCGGAATACAGGATCGAGGCGACAGCCGCGCAGAAACCGCTGAACATGTAGACGCGCGTGATCACGCGCTTATCTGGAATGCCAGAGATGGTGCTTGTGCGGCGGTTGGTGCCGATCGCGAACATACGCCGCCCAAAAACGGTGTGCGAGAGAATGAACTGGGCGACAACGGCCAACCCGACCGCGATCACAAACGGATAGGTGATAAAGGGCAGAACATCGCGCCGGGCAATCTCTGGCGTCAGCTTCGGGCCGAGATAGATCGAGATGATATCCCCTTTGCCCAGTTGGAGAAACGTCTCTGGCAGCCCGGAGATATTACGCGACTGGGTGAGCCAAAGCGCAAAGGCACTGAAAAAAGTCGCGCTAACGAGCGTGACCATGAAGGGTGCGAGGTTGAAGCGCGTAATCGCGAAGCCGTTCAAGAAGCCGATCAACGTTCCGAGCAGCAGCATTACAGCCACGCCAACAGGAACTGCCAGATCGCTGCCCGCTAGAATACCCCCTTCAGGTCGCATCAGCGTACCCCAAAGCGGGCTTTTATCAAAGAACGACGGGTCGAGCGTCTGCGCCATAACAATGGCGCCGACAACGCTGGTGATACCCATCGTAGAACCGACCGAGAGATCGATACCACCGAGGATAAGGACGAACGTTTGCCCAATTGCCACTGCCAGCAGCGGCCACATATTCTGGAGCTGATTGGCAATATTACCGGGTGCAGAGAGTGTTGGGAAGAAATAGGCTGCCGATACAAAGAAGAGCAGCGTCAAATACAAAACAAAATTATCGGAAAGCAGCAGTTGGCGCACGCCGCGCACGATAGGCGACTCTTGCCGTGTGGTCACCGCTTCTCGGCTTAGAAGGCGGCCAGCTCGACTGATCGGTTCTTCCACTGTGCTCACAGGTACATCCTGATTTTTACCGCACCCGGTGTGGGCGCAGAGTACAGATAGAAGAGAGGGGCGAGCCACGATTGGCCGTCCCTCTCTGCCAAACAATTACTGATCGAGGAAACCCTCATCGTAGAGCACACAGCCCCACATTTCGCTGCGCTGGAACTGGATGTTGCCGGCTGTGAGCGCGAAGCCAGGGTCGATCAACACTTCGTTAGGCTGAGTCTCACCCGCCTCGACCGCTTGTAAGAGCCGGTTCATCGTCAGCTCGGCT
>CAYTME010000007.1:22516-27818 GCA_964438415.1 uncultured Pleurocapsa sp.
CGAGGAATAGGTTCTGCACACCCGTCGCATCGACATAGCCTTGGTCGATCAACATACACGCAGTTGCATCACCATCCAAACCGGCCAACAGCACATGGCCAGGAGTGCCCATCGGCTGCCACATACCACGCGGCTCCAAGACCGAGCGAATGGTCGGGAACAGGAAGTCCGATGATGTGAAGATGAAATCGACATTCGGGTTGGCCGTGATCGCCGCTTCCAAGTTTGCCAGCGCTGTCGCAGCGTCCCACTCGGTTGCAACTTCGATCGGCGTATTGAACATGCCCGGATAGCGCTCGTTGTAGCGGTTAATGACGTTGAAAAACCCGTCACGGCGACCGATCGCGTTCGTGTCTTGCAGCGCCCCTACTAGAATGAGCGGTGTGATCGGTTCGCCCGTGATTTCGAATTGACGCAGCGCCTTCTGTGCGATGAACTCAACGGCCTGCTCAGTCGCGCTGACGTTATCGGCGACGACCGTGATGCCGCGCGAGCGATCGTTGGGAGGACGATTGAAAACGGCGATCGGCACGTCAGCGGCCTGCGCCTCATTGATGATCGTCACCGCGCTGTCACCATCCTGCGGGATGATGATGATCCCATCTACACCCTGGGCGATGCATTCGCGGATTTGCTCAAGCTGCCGGTTCGGGTCTTCGTTAGCGTTGTATTCTAAGACGGTATGCCCCTGTTCGCGCAGCGTTTCGGTGATGGCCCGGTGCCCTGCCACCCAAAATTCTGTTTCGAGATCTTGAAATCCGAAGCAGATGGTCAAACTCGTCTGGGCGCTCACCAGACCCACTGTCATAGAAAAGAACAGAACCCCAACGATGAGCAGCGCGCTGATTCTCGCAATGCGCTTCATAGTAAGCCTCCTATATAAACGTGTAAGCACCTTCGAAAAGCGAACCGTATTTTGTACCCTTCATGCCTCCTCTGTTTAGTATCCCTGGTCAGCGCTTCTTTTCTATCGTTCCATTGGAACGTCGAAGCCGTACTTTGCCTTCGCTGCGGATGGAGTCTGGTTCGCGCGCCCTAAGGGCATTCAGGTGCTCGATCGCGCGAATACATTCCATTTCCACACGCCGGTTGATGCGCCGATTCTCCGCCTTGACGAGTTCCAAGTCGCGCGACTCGTAGGCGGCAATGATCGACTCATGATCCTGGATAGCGAGATACTCGTCATAATCAGGCTGTGCTTCAGCACGTAAATACAGCACCGCAGCGATCTGCGCGACAATCTCCTGCCAGTTGCGAATCAGATGTGGATGGTGAGTGGCATCGATCAAATATTGATGAAAGGCCATATCCGTGCTGCGCACGAGCTTGAAATCACCTTGTTCGATCTGAAATCGCTGACGTTTGACCAGTGCCTGAAGTGCCTGATAATCATCAGCGGTCAGCTTATCGATGATCAGTTCAGCAGCGAAGTTTTCTAAAGTGGTGCGCATCGAGAACAAAACAGAGACATCTTCAGGGGTGAAGGCGCGTACAAAAGAGCCTCGATTCGGAATCGAGACCACCAGTGACTCGCGTTCTAATATGATTAAAGCTTCACGCACGGGCGTACGGCTTACACCGAGTTGTTCACAAAGCGCCGTCTCAACGATATGGTCGTTGGGTTTCAGCCGACCTTCAATGATGGCGATGCGAATTTGTTCAGCCACTTGTTCGCGCAGATTGAGCGCTCGTATGTGGGAAAAAACAGGCATTATGTATGGCTTTCTTGCAAAAGAAGTGCATATCCACCTAAATACACATTGTATACATGTGGATTGTATGCAATTTAAGCAGATTGTCAAGAAATTGCTAGAGCGGCCTCGATTGCGCCTTGACAGCCGTTCACGGCGGCTACTACAATTCGAAACAATGGGCCTGTAGCTCAGCTGGGAGAGCGCTACAATCGCACTGTAGAGGTCAGGGGTTCGAATCCCCTCAGGTCCAACCCACGACAATCAGGCTGATACGTGTCATCTGGGAACGGGAACGTGTAGTAGAGCGTTCCCGTTTCTTCGTTTATCACGATCTTCGCCACAAACTGCTGGATGATGCGCCGAGCCAGCGCCTTGTCCTCACTTTCGAGCGCCTCCCGGATGGTGCAGATCTAGCCTTCCAGCGCCTCATCGCTGATCTGCGCGATCTGACCCGGATCGACCTGTAAGGCTTCCGGTACTGCCAGCTCAGAAAGCAGTTCTTCTTTCTCACGGCGGTGTTCGTTGTAGGGCTGTTGCAGATGCCTGGCGTAGCCAATGTTTTCAATTACACCCATGATTTTCGAGCGGTTTTTTCATTTTAGCCAGCTTATCCTCAAGCGCGGCGATGCGTATTCCGAGATCGCGGCTGCCTTCTTCCATCGATTGCGCGATGTTCTTCGCCAATGGGCGCAGGTTTTCGATAGTCAGCACATGCGCCAGCAGGTTTTCGACTCATGAAATCGGGGCTGCCCCCCAAGTGCTGGCGCAAGTCCAGCTGCAGGCAAGGTTGTCACTGGCGACGCCATTTTTATCCAGCGCGCCTTGTCGCAGCAGATCCCCGCCGACCACGGGCACTACCTGTGGCTGACGACCAGTTTGAACAACAGTTCCTGCAGGACAACTTTTATCTCTATTCCAAGGGGTAAAGCTCACTACTGACTTTGCTACGGCCCTCGTGATGCCGGAATGATCGACTGATACGCAAACACTTTTTCGGTAAAATCCGCTGCATGCAGGCATGACCGACTAGCAGAGGAGGGTTGACCTGATGGGCAAATCAGACGACGCACAGCAGCGCGCGAACGCCATCATCGACATCCTGCTGACGCGTGATTTCGTCCCTGTGAGCGAATTTGCCATGCGGCTCAACGTGTCAGAGGCGACCATCCGCAAAGACCTGACGCAACTGGAAGCGCAGGGCCTGCTGCGGCGCACGTATGGTGGTGCGCTGCATCGGCGTGAACTGACGCACGAGATTCAGCAATTCTACGAGGCGCGCAAAGTTACGCATCTGGTCGAAAAACAGCGCATCGGGCGCGCTGCTGCCACCTTGATTCAGAATGGCGAGGTGATCGCGTTCAGCGGTGGCTCAACCCCGCTGCAAATCGCGCACCATCTGCCGTCCGGGCTGGCCTTCACAGCGATTACCAATGACCTGAACATCGTGCATCTGCTGGCCCAACACCCCCAGATCGAGGTTTTTGTGCCGGGTGGCTATCTTCGGATGGGGCGCGACAACCTGATCGGCACTCATACCGTCGCGGCGCTGCAATCCTTCGCCATTGATCGTCTGTTTCTGACAGTCACGGGGCTTGATCTCAAACTGGGTGCGACCGCCGGGCATATCAGCAACGTGATTTATCTGCGCGAACTGGTGGCACGCTGTAAACAGTGCATCGTCGTTGCCGATCACAGCAAATTTCGTAACCCGGCGCAGATCGTGATCTGTGGATGGGAGCGCGTCAGCCTGCTGATTACAGATTCGGGCATCCCGCCGGTCGTCCGTCACCAGTTAGAGGCTGCTGGCATTGCTGTTCAGGTCGTGTAGGTTAACGTTGTGCGAAGGCTGTTTTATCCAGGTTCGTCGGACTCGATAGCGAAACTGTGCCTGTTATCGATCGATTTAAACCTTCTTCATATTTCTTGTAACCTTGTTGACACGGTGCTACTCTCCCGCGTGCAGAGAGGGTGACGGCGGCTGCGATGTTCTTCGCACCGCTCACGCTCCCAGCATTACGCTCATTCACTATGGAGGTAAACCGCCTTGCGCCTCAGTCTACGTGCCGTTGTAGTCTTTTTGCTCACACTGATCGGAGTCAGCCCACTGACCATCAGCGCTCAGGATACCCGCCCGGACCTTGTGATCGGCCTCAACAATGTCCCGAATGACCTGTGCGTTACCTGTGAAGGCACCTTCCCCCGTCGTATCATCTACAATGTGTTTGATCCGCTGATTGGCCGCGACTTCGGCGCGGACGGCCAGGGCACAACCCCGGTTCCTGGCATCGCTGAGTCGTGGACGTTTGTCTCTGAAACCGAGCTTGACCTCACCATCCGCGAGGGGGTGCGTTTCCACAACGGCGAGGCTCTGACCGTCGAGGATGTCGCCTTCACCCTGTCGGAGGAGAAATTGTGGGGCGCAAACGCACTGACACCGGATGCACTAGCCATCGGCGTCTTTGAGAAGGTCGAGGTTATCGACTCCCGCACGGTGCGCGTGACGACCGCCTTCCCCGATCCTGCGCTCATCAGCCGCCTGCAATCGCACATTGGGCGCGTCATCCCGCGTGATTACTTCCTCGAAGTCGGCCTGGACGCCTTCAATCAGGCACCTATCGGTAGCGGCCCGTATAAGATTGAGTCCTATACCCCACGCGAGTCTGTTCGGCTGGTCGCTTTCGATGACTATTGGGGTGGCCTGCCGCCAGTTGCCAGCATCACTTACCGCGACATCCCCGAACTCTCGACCCGCGTGGCCGGCCTGCTGGCAGGCGAGCTTGACCTGATCGTCGGCGTGATCCCGCAGCAGATTCCCACGCTGGAGGCGCAGGGCTTCCGCGTCCATGTCATGCCGCAGGAGAATATCCAGATGTTCTCGTTCATGAGCGGCCCGGAAGAGCTGCCGGTGCATGACGCCCGCATCCGCCGCGCACTCATCCATGCCGCCGACCTCGACACTATCGCTGCGCAGCTCTTTGGCGGCACTGTCACCCCGCTAGTCAGCATCCAATCCCCCGCTTACGGGGATTACTACGAAACGCTGCCCTCGGCTTATGACCCCGAACTGGCGCGCCAATTGGTGGCCGAGTCTGGTTATGCCGGGGAGGGGATCAAGCTGCAATTCATCGCCAACAACTTCGTGCTGGTCAACGAAACCGCGCTGCTCTTGCAGGAGATGTGGGCAGCGGTGGGGCTGAAAGTCCAGCTCGACATCATCCCGGATTTCACGCTGCACCGCCTCAACCCGCCGACCGATGTCAGCATGTGGTCGACCTCCAACAATATCACCATGCCCGATCCGTTCAACCCGGTCTGCACGACCTACACGTCCGGCAGCTTCTACGCGCGCAACAACCGCATCACCCTCTCCGCTGATCTGGACGCACTGTGCCAGCAGTTGGCACAGACCACCGATGTCACGGCGCGGCGGAAGGTCTGGCGGGCAATCCAGGCCGCATGGGATGCCGACCCGCAGGCGTTGTTCCTGTGGCAGCGCCCAGAGTTTTACGCTGTGCGCCCGGACCTGCCCTGGCAGCCGCTGTCCAACTTTAGCATCGCCTTCGGGCCGGAGTTCTTCCCCGCCGGGGACTGAGCTGCGTATTTGTGAT
>CAYTME010000007.1:27828-34219 GCA_964438415.1 uncultured Pleurocapsa sp.
AAAGGTGGCACGGCGGCGGTCTGTACAGACCGCCGCCGCGCAGCGTGAACTGCGAGCAAACCTGCCGTGACCCGTAAAACCCTGATCCAGATTTCTGACCTTCACCTGAGCCGTGCGCGCGCTTACACGTACCGCAACTGGCAAGCCGTGCTGACATATATCAACCGGACGCAGCCTGACCTAGTGGTCAATACCGGGGACTTCGTTCTCGACGCTCCGGAGGATGTCGAGGATTTAGACTTTGCCTGTCAGGAGATGGCAAGGCTGGCAGTCCCCTGGAAGGCGCTGCCCGGCGATCACGACATCGGTGGTGGACCGCCCGCCCCCAACCAGCGCCCGGATGTCCCCTGGCTGGCGCAGTACGCCACGACCGAGGCGCGCCGCGAGCAGTATCTGCGCCGATTCGCTGAGGACTGTTGGGCGCTGCCGTTCGGCGACTGGTATCTGATTGGCGTCAACGACCTGATTTTTGAGTCGGGCTTGCCAGCGGAGGCGCAACAGTGGCAGTTCATGGCCGATCACATCATGACAGCCGCCGGTCGCCCGCTGGTGCTGTTCATGCACAAACCGCCATGTGTCACCTCAATGTTTGAGGTGAATTATGTGACCAATACCATCCCAGAACAGGCGCGTGGACGCCTGCGCGCGCTGTTGCAACAGGCGAACACCCGCCTGATATGCGTCGGGCACCTGCATGTGTACCGCACCTTCCAGACGATAGGGACGACCGTCGTTGTCGCGCCGTCTCTGCTGCGCGGCCACAATGATTATGCGTCCGATAACGGCCTGCCAGTTAACGGCCTGGTGGAATACGCTTTCGACGGAGAAGGCGTGGAATTCCGTCTGGCGCAGCCACCGGGAACTCATCATCTGCACTTACCAGACGGTGCGCGCCGTGATTGGCCACCCCTTCAGGCGGATGCGCTGACCTGACGAGAGAACACGATGGCACGTTTTTTCATTCGACGCAGCCTGCGCACGCTGCTGACGTTGTGGGTGGTGGTGACAGCGGTCTTTCTAGCCTTCCGCCTGGCAGGTGATCCGCTGACCGTCCTACTGCCGGAGGACACAGCACAGGTCGTGCGCGACTTTTACATCGAAAAGTGGGGGCTGGACGCACCGCTGTCAGAGCAGTACCTGCGCTATTTCGTGAGCATCGCGCAGGGCAACCTGGGGCAGTCGTTCATCAACGGGCGCAGCGTCTCAGCCGTGATCGCGGCGGAACTGCCCAATACGCTGCTGTTGGGCGGGGCAGCGCTGCTATTGGCGCTGCCGCTGGGCGTGACCGCTGGGGTCGTCGCGGCGCTGCGACGCAACACCATCACTGACCGTGCCACGATGTTCGTCTCGGTGCTGGCATACAGCCTACCGGATTATCTGCTCGGCATCCTGCTGATCCTGATTTTTGCGCTGGAGCTGCGCTGGCTGCCGACCTTCGGCAATGAAAGCTGGCGGCACATGATCCTGCCGCTGGTCACGCTCAGCGCCTCATCAGCAGCCCGCATCGCACGCTTTACCCGGAGCGCAGTGCTGGAGGTGTGCGCTGAACTGTACATAAAAACCGCACACGCCAAAGGACTGCTAGAGCGCGCCATCATCCTGCGCCATACCCTGCGCAACGCGGCTATTCCAGTCGTAACGGTGCTGGGTTTTCAGCTTGGGTTTCTGGTCGGGGGCGCGGTCGTGGTGGAGACGGTATTCGCCTGGCCGGGAATTGGCCGTCTGCTGGTGAGTTCGGTAGCCATGCGCGACCTGCCGGTTGTTCAGGCGGTGACGCTGCTGATCGCTGTTAGCGTCACTCTCGCCAATCTGCTGGTTGATGTTGCTTACGGTGTCCTCGATCCGCGTATCCGCATTTCCGGATGGGAGTCGTAGGATAATGCCGGTCGCCCATCTGCGGCACGCTGCCACTGCGCAACGCAGCAGGCCGCTGCTGGTCAGCGCTGCCCTGATGATGCTGGCTGGGGTCATTCTGCTGGCGATCACAGGCGACCTGATCGCGCCTTATGATTACACCCGCACCAATCTCATCAACCCACTGCGACCCCCAGCATTTTTGCCTGGGGGCAGCCCAGCGCACGCGCTGGGCACAGACCACCTGGGGCGCGATGTCCTCAGCCGCGTCCTGTACTCAATCCGCATTACGCTGTTGATCGCCTGCATTGGTGCGGGCATCAGCGCAGTGATCGGGACACTGCTGGGCATAGTGGCCGGGCAGGTACGCGGCCTGGTAGAGGACGCAGTCATGATGGCGGTGGATATCCAGGCTTCACTGCCGTTTCTAGTTTTCGCGCTGACAGCCCTGGCAGTGTTGGGTAACTCCTTTGCTGTGCTGGTGCTCGTGATCGGCCTGAACGGCTGGGAGGGGTATGCCCGCCTGGCGCGCGGCAGTGTGCTGGCGGTCATGGCGCGGGATTATGTGCTGGCAGCGCAGTCGCTCGGCATCCGCCGGCTGGGGCTGTATCGCCGTTACCTGCTGCCCAACATCCTCAGCACCCTGCTAATCCAGTTCAGCATCAGCCTGGCGGGGACGATCCTGCTGGAAAGCGGGCTCAGCTTCCTCGGTCTTGGCATTCAGCATCCTATGACCAGCCTAGGGCAGATGCTGAGCGAAGGGCGCGATTACTTGCTGTTCGCGCCTTGGTTGTCGTTTATCCCCGGCCTGCTGATCTTCCTCATCATCCTGGCTGTCAGCCTGGTTGGGGACTGGCTGCGCGATGTTCTCGACCCGACGCTGTAGCGTTCTGACGCCGACCAGGTGCTCGATCGTACCCCCTAACGGGTTGACGGGAATTTATAGCAATTTGTGCCCTGTCCCTGCTCCATAGAATTGAGCCAATGGAAGTGAGAATCTGTCGTTGAACTTTGGGCAACAGAAACGCATTTTCATGAACAAGAAGACAGCTAAACGCTGCAGCGAAGAGCAAATCATCCGCATACCTGGATTGAACTGAAGTCGTGTAAGACAGCCGACGAAATCTGCCGAAAGTGTGGTGTGACACAGAGCATGTTGTACCACGTGGTCAGACCTGGACCCCGCCCACCGAGCCAATCGCGCTAGCCTGCGAGTTGTAGAGAGGACGGTCATCGCAGGCATATCCACAATGCTTCAGCTTGCCAGCCTGCACTATCGGTCTCCGAGCGCACGCACACACAGAAACCCTCATCCAGGCAGAGCAAGCTGCTCCTACGCATATCCGCAGAGAGGATGGCACTGCGCGCAGCCAGCGGTCTTGCTCACACCGACCATCGCCGAGTTTCAACGAGAGCCGATCCCCTTCTTCGAATTCCACTGGGCGGGCGAAACGCCCCACCTGAGCGCCAGAGAGGCGATCTATCGCTTTCGACCCGACGACGGTCGTCCTCCGGAAGTCTGGCGAGCCTCTCCGAATGCGTGGGATTTGGTCTTCATCGCGCCCGATGCCGAGACGATCATCGCGGAAGACCTCGACAGCGTCAGGGGCGAACTCACCATCCGCCGGCAGGTGACAGATAGCGCGAATGGCTGGCGAGACGAAAGGCTGGTCATCCCGGCGGGAGATGCTGTGCCGCCGTGGACGGCTTACAGCCGAGACGGCAAACGTGCGGCGATCCTGCTGCCCGATGGTGCCGCGCAGCGGCTGCAGCTCAAGCTGTATGATCTGGACGCGGGCACACTGGTGACCGCTGTGCAGGCTGCATGAATGATCTTCATACAAACTACACAATTGCGCGCGCTGCAGTCCTGCGATATTTTCTTCAGGCGCTAAGGAGCGGTGAGTCATGATCGCTATGATCATCAAGAAGGCGAAGAAGAGCGAACCTGACGTTTAACGTCTGGGCGTCTTCGTCTGCGTCACAGCGCCGATGCGACCGCACAACCCGCCCAGACAGCGGGTTTTTTTGTTGTATAGGGGTCGAAGTGATGTATCTCGTGCTCACCACCGACAGCAAGAAGAAGCAGAGCAAGAAGCCAGCCGCAAGGTCTGGATAGCTGCGCTGCGCGGATCTCGTCAGCCTCAGCCGCCGTCCAGACCTGATCGGACGGCGGCTTTTTATTTTGTCATGTGCGTTTTCGCTCGCACACAGAGCAAGAAGGAGAATGCAGGCTATGTCTCACTGTCCAGAATGCGGCGCCGTTGTGACCGCCCCTGCCAACGCCATCGAGCACGAATTGATTCCCTGCCCGGACTGCGGCGCGGAGCTGGAGATCGCAGCGCTCGATCCCCTCACGCTCGAACTGGCGCCGGATGTACAGGAAGACTGGGGCGAATGAGATGCGCGTCGGGTTTATCGTCACGCATATCCGCCCGGAAGAGAAGCTGCTGCTGGCGGCATTTCAGGCGCGCGGGATCGAGCCAGATATCCTGCTCGACCGCGAACTGAACTTCGATCTGATCGCCGGGCCAGAGCAGCCCGCACCTTCAGGCCGCCCGTGGCTGGAATACGATGTGATCCTCGAACGCAGCGTCAGCACCTCGCGCGGTCTGTACACGCTGGAGCTGCTCGAACGCTGGGGGGTGCGTGTCGTCAACAGCTATCGGACGGCCTCCACCTGCGCTGACAAATTCAAGACAACCTTGGCGCTCGCTCAGGCGCGCGTGCCGCAGCCGGCAGCGCGTCTCGCCTTTGACCCCGACAGCGCGCTGCAAGCGCTGTCCGATCTAGGATATCCAGCGGTCATGAAACCGGTGACGGGGTCATGGGGCCGGCTGCTCGCGCGAGTCGCCGACGTCGAAACCGCGCAGAGCATCATCGAACACCGGCAAACACTTGGCGATTATCACTATCACGTGCACTACATGCAGGCGTATGTCCAAAAACCGGGACGCGATATCCGCGCGTTCGTCGTCGGCGATCGCACGATCTGCGCTATCTACCGCACATC
Organism: uncultured Pleurocapsa sp.; assembly: GCA_964438415.1. GTDB lineage: Bacteria > Chloroflexota > Anaerolineae > Aggregatilineales > Phototrophicaceae > Flexifilum. The sequence continues at coordinate 32,696 of CAYTME010000007.1, forward strand.
TCAGCATTGGATCACGAACACAGCGCGCGGCGGCCAGGCCTCGAACTGCCCCATCACGCCTGAGCTTGACGCGCTTTGCACGGCGGCGGCAGCGGCAGTCAGCGGCGGCGTTCTAGCAATCGACGTCTTCGAGGATCCTGAACGCGGCTTGCTGGTCAATGAGGTCAACCATACGATGGAGTTCCGTAACAGCATCGCCCCCACGGGCGTGGATATCGCCGCTGAAGTCGCCGCTTACACGCTCGCTCAAGCGCAGGTGACGGCATGATCCGGGCCGGCATCGTCGGGAGCAGCGGCTATACCGGCGGTGAGCTGCTGCGCATCTTGCTCGATCATCCGAATGTCGAGCTTATCCAAGCGACATCGGAGCGCCATGCCGGCAAGTACGTCTACCAGGTGCATCCACACCTGCGCGGGCGCACGCAGCTTCGTTTCATCGCGCGCGATGCCCTGCAAGCCTGCGAGGTGCTTTTCCTCGCGCTCCCGCATGGCGAGGCGCAGAAGGCCATCGCCCGCTATGCGGCGCTGGCGGAGCGGCTCATCGACCTCAGCGCAGATTTTCGCCTCACCGACCCGGCCGCCTACGCAGCGGCGTACGGCCAGCCTCATAACGCGCCGAGTTGGCTGGGCCGCTTCATCTACGGGCTGCCGGAGCTTCACCGCGAGGCGCTGCGTTCGGCGCGGTACGCGAGCGGTGTGGGCTGCAACGCCACAGCAGCTCTGCTGGCGGTGTGGGCTTCGGTCAAGGCCGGGCTGCTGCGGGACGCTCAACCGCTGATCGCAGATGTCAAAGTCGGCAGCAGCGAGGCTGGCAGCACGCCGACCGACTCCAGCCATCATCCGGCGCGATCGGGCGTCGTGCGTCCATTCCAGCTCACTGGGCATCGTCACGAGGCCGAGGTGCGGCAGGCATTGGAAGCATTCGGCAGCTTCGATGTGCGCATCGCCGTCAGCAGTGTTGAGCTTGTGCGCGGCGTCGCAGCGGCGGTGCACGTGAGCCTGCCGCCGGGCTTGGCCGATCGCGACCTGTGGGCGGCTTATCGCAGCGCCTGGAGCGAGGAGCCGTTCATACGCATCGTGCACGAGAAGACGGGCATCCATCGTCACCCTGAGCCGCGCCTGCTCGCCGGGACCAACTACGCCGATGTCGGGTGGGAATACGATCCGACGACAGGGCGGGCGGTGCTGCTGTGCGCGCTCGACAACCTGGGGAAGGGTGCGGCGGGTTCCGCTGTGCAGTGCATGAACCTGATGTGCGGTTTCGACGAGCGCACCGCGCTCACATTCACCGGACTCTATCCATAGGGCACAGACGTCAACTCGCTCATCCAATGCGAGCCAGACATCGATATTGGCATTAGGAGCATCACGTCATGGTCAGCGTACTCAAATTGGGCGGCAGTGCAGGGGTTGATCATCGTTCCGTATTGGCGAACTTGACCGAGCGCGTGCGAGCGGGCGAGCCGTGGGTGCTGGTGCACGGCGCTAGCGACGCCGCCAACCGTCTCGCCGAGCAGGCTGGCT
>CAYTME010000007.1:34230-34676 GCA_964438415.1 uncultured Pleurocapsa sp.
CCGTCAGCGGACACACCAGCCGCTACAACGACGCGCGCACCATCGAGCTGTTCTGCGCCGCTGCAGGGTCAGTCAACCAACAGATCACCGCACAGCTATCCGCGCTCGGCGCGCGTCCCATCGGCTTGGCTGGGCCGAACCTCATCCGCGCACAGCGCAAGACCGCCATTCGGGCGCTGCGCGATGGCCGCCCGGTCATCATCCGCGATGACTACTCCGGCACGATCACCGGCGTCGATGGCGCGCTGCTGCGGCTGCTGCTCGACGCTGGCCTGCTGCCGGTGGTCGCGCCTATCGCCATCGGCGAAGCGTCCGAGCGCCTGAATGTCGATGGTGACTTGGCCGCAGCGGCCATCGCACGCGAACTGGAAGCGCAGCGGCTCGTCATCTTGAGCAATGTGCCAGGTTTGCTGCGGGACGTCGAAGACCCGACCTCGCTGGTGAAG
>CAYTME010000007.1:34686-41074 GCA_964438415.1 uncultured Pleurocapsa sp.
TACCCCGCTATGAAACGCTGGCCGCCGGCCGCATGAAGAAAAAGCTGCTTGCAGCAGCACAAGCGGAGGTCGAGACCGTCATCCTCGCTGACTCGCGTTTGACAGCGCCGCTGGATGCCGCGCTGACCGGCGGCGGCACCTGGATCACCAGGGAGAGATGCCATGTTGAGCACTTCGCTTGATTTGTCGGCATTGGAGGATCAGCACAGCAGCGGCGTCTACCTCAAGCGCGACTTGCAGATCGTGCGAGGGTCAGGTGCGCGCCTGTACGACGACGCCGGTCGGAGCTACATCGACTGCGTGGGCGGTCAGGGCGCAGCCAATCTCGGACACGCTCACCCGGCCGTACTGGCGGCACTGGAGCGGCAGGCGGCCGAGATCATCACCTGCCCGGAGCTGTTTCACAACCCGGTGCGAGCGCAGTACCAGGCAGCGCTGTGTCAAGCGGCCGGGATGTCGCGCGTCTTCTTATGCAACAGCGGCGCCGAGGCAGTCGAAGCCGCGCTCAAGTTCGCGCGCGCGGTGACCGGGCGCACGGGTTTCGTGGCGGCGATGCGCAGCTTTCACGGCCGGACGATGGGGGCGCTCAGCACCACTTGGGAAAAAGCCTACCGTGAGCCGTTCCAGCCGCTGCTGCCGGGGGTGACGCACGTGCCGTACAACAACATCGAGCGTCTGCACGAGGCGCTGACCCCGGATACAGCCGCGGTCATCCTCGAGCCTGTGCAAGGCGAGGGCGGCGTGCACCCTGCCGCGGAGGGATATCTGCGAGCGGTTCAAGAGGCCTGCCGCGCAAACGGCTCGCTGCTGATCGTGGATGAGGTGCAGACGGGCTTCGGGCGCACAGGCTGGCTGTTCGCCCACCAGTCTGACGGCATCCAACCCGACCTGATGTGTTTGGCCAAGAGCATCGCCGGCGGGCTGCCGATGGGCGCGACGTTGATCGGTGCGCATGTGGGCGCTCTGCCAGCGGCCGGGCACGGCAGCACATTCGGCGGCAGTCCGCTGGTCTGTGCAGCGGCTTCCGCGGTTTTGGAGACGCTGCAGCAGGGCGACCTGATCCCGCGGGCCAGAGAGCGCGGCGCAGCGGTCATCGAATGGCTGCGCACGCATCTGCCGGAAAGAGCTGTGCGCGAGGTGCGCGGGCGCGGGCTGATGATCGGGATCGAGCTGCGCGGCAAAGTCGCGCCGATCCTCAAGCTGCTGCAGGCGCGCGGGCTTTTGGCGCTGCCCGCCGGCCCGACCGTGCTGCGACTCCTGCCGCCGCTGGTCATTTCCGACGACGATCTGTGGCGCGCGGCCGCCATCATCGAGGAGACGCTGAACGATGCCTTTTGACCACTACAGCATTATCGAAAGCACGCTGCGCGAGGGAGAACAGTTCAGCACGGCGACTTTCACGACCACGCAAAAGTTGGAGATCGCCGTGCTGCTCGATGCGTTTGGGGTGGAGATGATCGAGATGACCTCGCCGTGCGCCTCACCGCAAAGCGAGGCGGATATCCGCGCCATCGTCAACGCCGGTCTTCGTGCGCGCATTTTGACGCACATCCGCTGCAGCCGCGATGATGCCATGCGCGCGCTCGATACCGGCGTTCACGGCTTGGATATCGTGATCGGCACGTCGCCGCAGCTCATGCAGCACAGTCACGGCAAGAACATCCGCCAGATCATCGACCTGGCGGCTGAGGTGATGAGCGAAATTCGCAGGCAAGCGCCGGGCATCATACTGCGCTTCAGCACGGAAGATACGTTCCGCAGCCGCGAGGCGGACCTGCTGCGCGTCTACCTCGCCGTCGCCGACCTGGGACTGGTTGACCGCCTCGGAGTGGCGGATACCGTCGGGGTGGCGCTGCCAGGCCAAGTCTACGCGATGGTGAGCCAGCTCATCCGGCTGACCAAGCTCGATGTGGAATTTCACGGCCACAACGACAGCGGCTGCGCTATCGCCAATGCCAGCGCTGCGCTCGAGGCGGGCGCAACGCACATCGATACCACCATCCTCGGCATCGGCGAACGCAACGGGATCACACCGCTGGGCGGTTTGATAGCGCGGTTGTACACGCTCGACCGCCGCTATGTCGAAAAGTACGATCTTCGGCTGCTGCCGCAGCTCGACGCCTTGATCGCCGAGATCTGCGGCATCAGCATCCCTTTCAACAATTACATCACAGGCAGCGGCGCGTTCATCCACAAGGCGGGCATTCACGCCAAAGCGGTCTTGGCCGATCCATCGACATATGAAATCCTCAGACCGGAGGACTTCGGTCTGTCGCGCGAGATCGCGATCGGTCACCGTCTGACCGGCTGGAACGGCATTCGCGACCGAGCGCAGGCTCTCGGGCTGGCGCTCGATGACGATACCTTGCGCGATGTGACACGGACGGTCAAGCGCCTGGCCGATGTGCAGCCGCTGACTCTCGCTCAAGTCGACGAACTGCTGTTCGCTGCGTCGGGTATCGAACCGGCGGGCGCTCGCACAGAGGGGCGGTGAAGATGGCCGGCTGTACATTTGTTGAAAAGGCGCTCGCACGAGCGGCAGGCCGATCTAGCGCACGCGCTGGCGAGATCCTCGACATCAAACCAGACATCATGCTCAGCCACGACAATACGGCGGCTATTTGGCGCATTTTCGAGGAGATCGGCGCGCCGCGGTTAGCCGCGCCGGAACGCATCGTCATCACGCTCGATCATGCTGTGCCGGCGCCAACCACACAGCACGCCCAAAATCATGCGGAAATCCGCACCTGGGTGCAGCAGCATGGCATCCGCCATTTCTTCGAGGTTGGGCGCGGCATCTGTCACCAGGTGCTGAGCGAGGAAGCGCTGGTCCTGCCTGGCGAGGTTGTGCTCGGTTCGGACAGCCATACGACGCATTTCGGCTGGCTCGGCGCGTTCGGCATGGGTGTGGGACGCACCGAAATGGCGGCGCTGTGGGCGACCGGTGAGCTGTGGGTGCGCGTGCCAGAAACGCTGCGCGTGATCCTGAGCGGCAAGTCGCGGCTAGGCGTCACCGCCAAGGACATCACGCTGCGCTTGATCGGCGACCTCGGTGTGGATGGCGGCGGCTACCGCGCAGTCGAGATCGCAGGGGATACGGTCACCCACTGGTCGCTCGATGAGCTGCCGGTCATGCCGAACATGATGGCGGAATTCGGCGCGATGAGCGCCTACATCGCGCCAGACGAACGGGTCATCGCGGCTGTCGAAGCGGGCCGGGCGCGCGCTGCCGACGACGACACCTACCGCCGCCGCCCCTACACCCCCCTCTACCCCGATCCCGATGCCCATTACGATGCGCAATATCGGCTCGATGTCCGCGATCTCGAACCGCAGATCGCACTGCCTCATCAGCCTGATAACGTGGTGCCGCTGTCCGAGGTGCTCGGCCAGCCAGTGCAGCAGGCGTTCATTGGCACATGCACCGGCGGTCGGCTGTCCGATCTCGAAGCGGCGGCGGCGGTCGTGCGCGGGCGTCAGGTGCGCTGTCGTCTGGTGATCATCCCGGCCAGCGCCGATGTCATGCGGCGGGCCGCTGAAAACGGCACCCTGGCGGCGCTCATCGCAGCCGGTGCGGCGATCGGCACACCGGGCTGCGGCCCGTGCATGGGCAATCACATGGGCGTCCCCGCGCCGAATGAAGTCACGATCAGCACCGGGAGCCGCAACTTCCGCGGGCGCATGGGCACGCCGGATGCGCCGGTGTATCTTGCCAATCCCTACGTCGCTGCGGCAAGCGCCGTGTGTGGCCAGGTCACAGACCCGCGTGAGCTTTTGCGAGAGGTTCATCCATGACTCAGCACCGCTGTTGGGTTTACGGCGACAACGTCAATACCGATGTGATCTTCCCAGGTAAATACACCTATACGCTCAAAACACCGCATGAGATCGCCGCACATGCGCTGGAAGACCTGGATCCTCGGTTTGCTGAAGAAGTCCGCCCCGGCGATGTGATCGTCGCTGGGCGCAATTGGGGGATGGGCAGCAGCCGTGAACAGGCTGTGACCGCGCTCAAATACGCAGGTGTACCCATCATCATCGCGGCATCCTTCAGCGGGCTGTACTTCCGCAACTGCGTCAACCAGGGCTTGCTGCCGCTCGTCTGCCCCGCTCTGAAGCCGCTCACACGCATGGGCGATCAGATCGACATCGATCTCGCCAGCGCCGTCATCCTCGCCGCCGGGCGCATCCTGCGTTTCACGCCGCTGTCGCCGTCAGTACAAGCGATCGTGGACGCCGGCGGTCTGCTGCCGATGCTCCAGCGGCGCTTTGGCAGGGAGCTGGCATGATGCATACGATCGTCCTGATCCCCGGCGACGGTATCGGCCAAGAAGTGATACCGGCGGCGCGCACCGTGCTGGACGCGCTGGCGCTTCCGCTGCGCTTCGTCGGGGCGGAGGCCGGATTCGCGGTCTTCGAGCGCACAGGCAGCGCGCTGCCGCCCGAAACGCTGGCGGCATGCGAGGCCAGCGATGGCATCCTGTTCGGGGCGACGCAGTCGCCGCTGACCAAGATCGCCGGCTACAGCAGCCCGATCCTGACGCTGCGCCAGCACTTCGATCTGTTCGCCAACCTGCGCCCGGCACGCGCGGGCGATATCGACCTGCTGGTCGTCCGCGAGAACACTGAGTGTCTATACACACAGCGCGAACGGATCGAACGAGGCGGATTGACCGCGATCGCCGAGCGGGTCATCACGTGGGAGGCCTCGCGCCGCATCGTGCACGCAGCCTGCCAGCAGGCGCGCTGCCGGCGCAGCAAGCTGACAATCGTCCACAAGGCCAACGTCCTCAAGGAGACCTGCGGGCTGTTTCGCCGCGCCGCGTTCGAGGTCGCGGCCGAGTACCCGGACTTGGAGATCGAAGAGATGTTGGTCGATACGGCTGCGATGCGGCTGGTGATGACGCCTCAGCTGTTTGATGTGATCGTCACGACCAACTTGTTCGGGGACATCCTCAGCGATCTGACCGCCGGGCTGACTGGCGGTCTCGGCCTGGCTCCATCGGCGAATGTGGGAGAGAAGCCGCCGGGGGTATACGAACCGGTGCACGGCAGCGCGCCAGATATCGCAGGCAAAGGCACAGCCGATCCGCGCGCAGCGATCTTGAGTGCGGGGCTGCTGCTGAATGACCTAGGCTATCACCGAGAGGCAGCGCGCCTGCGCACCGCGGTGGAACAGACCCCCCACACGAGCAGCACAAGCATGACGACGCAGGCCATCATCGAGAAGGTGAGATATGTCGGAACTGCTGTTTGAGCTTGTGCGGCGCTACAGCCCCTCGACTCAAGAGTCGGCGGCGGTCTCATACCTGGTCGAGTGGATGCAAGCGCACGGCTTCCAGGCCTGGACGGACGAAGCGGGCAGCGCCTGCGGTATGCGCGGTGACCCCGACGCACCGCGCCTGCTCATGCTGTTGGGGCACATCGATACCGTCCCTGGCGAGATCCCCGTGCGAGTCGAGGATGGCCGTCTTTACGGGCGCGGCAGTGTGGACGCAAAAGGCTCGCTGTGCGCTTTCGCCGAGGCAGCGGCTGAGGCCAGCATCCCGGCGGGCTGGCGGGTGATGGTCGTCGGGGCGGTCGAGGAGGAGAGCGCAAGCAGCAAGGGAGCACACTTTATCCGCGAGCGCTTCGCGCCAACCTTGTGCGTGATCGGCGAACCGAGCGGCAGCGACCGCATCACGCTCGGATACAAAGGCCGGCTGGTGGTGGATGTCAGGCTGTCGCAGCCGGTGAGACACACCGCCCAACCTGAGCCGACCGTCGGCGCGCTGGGCGCGGCGCTCTGGACGCAGGTCGCAGCATGGGCGCAGGCGCAGAACACCGGGATCGAACGCTACTTCGACCAGATCATGGCGTCACTGAGGTCGATCAACACGCAGTCGGATGGCTTTCAAGAGACGCTGGAGATGACGATCGGATTTCGTCTGCCGCCCCATTGGACTCCCGATCGAGTTTTAGCCGTCGTCCAGCAGATGACCCCGCCCGGCGCTGAGCTTCGCCCGTACGGCATGGAGCTGGCGTACCAAGCCGACCGACGCACACCGCTCGTGCGCGGCATGATGGCCGCCATTCGCGCGCGGGGTGGGCAACCCGGTTTTGTGCTCAAAACCGGGACCAGCGATATGAACGTCGTCGGCGCAGTGTGGACGTGCCCGATGATCGCGTATGGCCCAGGGGACAGCAGCCTCGATCACACGCCTGACGAACATCTGCCGCTCGATGAATACGCTCGCGCAGCGGCGACTGTGCGCCATCTGATCGAACATCTGGAAAGCGATTTGGAGCGGACGCCCGGCTGAGCAGCAGCTCTGGAACAGCGCTAGAACAGCGAAAGCTGCTGCATCGGCGGCTCGTCGTCGGACGGCTGCGCGCCCTGCTCGCGCAG
>CAYTME010000007.1:41100-42182 GCA_964438415.1 uncultured Pleurocapsa sp.
CGGAAGCCGACGGAAGTCAGCCTCCATCTGCGGCTCGAGCGCCGGGGAGCGCAGCACCGCCGCAGGGTGGAACAGCGGATAGTAGGCGCGGCCGTTCTCGATCCGCGCCTGGCCGTGGATCTGAGTGATTTTGGCGTTCGGGAAATAACGCGCCATGCTGAAACGCCCCAGCGTCACGATCACCAGCGGATCGATCAGCGCGACCTGGTCGTCCAGATACGGTTTGCAGGCAGCGATTTCGTCCGGCAGCGGGTCTCGGTTCTCTGGCGGACGGCACTTGACGACGTTGCCGATGAAAACTTGGTCGCGCGTCAGGCCGATCATTTTCAGCAGCCGCACCAGGTAATCGCCCGACCGCCCCACGAACGGCAACCCCTGGCGATCTTCGTGAAAGCCGGGTCCCTCGCCGATGAACATGATCTCGGCATCGGGGCTGCCCGCCCCCGGCACTGCATGGGTGCGACCTTGATGCAGCGGACAGCGGGTGCACGCGTTCACCCGCGCGGCGATCTCCGCCAAGCCTGCTGCGCGATCGACGGTCATACGGTTCTCGCCTCCCACTCTCGTGCTGATGCCAGCTCGCGCGCAATAGTAGCACAGAGGTGCGTTGGTTTGTAGTCGGTTTGTCGTCGTCAGTGCGTCGATTGCGCCAGCCCTCAGTGGAGTATCGTAAAGTCAAAAGATAGTTACATCTGCCGAAAAAGCTTGTTCACATCCAATGGGCAGCCTGGAGGCTCATCATGACCCCGATCAGCCGATCTGCCAGCCATTCCCGTTTATTCGCCCTGACCATTGTGTTCGTCGGGGTCATGATCGCCTTGGTCGCTCTGTTCGCGGCCAGCCAGCAGCGCCAAGCGGAACCTGCGGCGCAGATGCCCACACCCGCTTGGATAGACGCCAACGGCGAGACGCAGATCACACTCCTACCGAACGCCCCGCCCACCCATTACGCCTTCAGCGGCAGCGCTGCACAGCCGACGCTGCTCGTGCTCCAGTCAAACCCGCCCGATTTCGCCTTCGCTGCGCAGCTTCTGGACAGCGAGGGCGCGCTCGTTGCCCAATTCGACAGCCGCCTGCAGGTG
>CAYTME010000007.1:42228-47211 GCA_964438415.1 uncultured Pleurocapsa sp.
CTTGCAGCCGATCGACGCCGCGTCGATCGGCAGTGTGACGGTCGCGCTCGGCGCAACGGCCGCCGCGCGCTCCAGCCCACCAGCGGCCATCCTGAGCCGCGCCGCGCCGCCGTGCCAGCTCACCTCGAACGAGGCGCACGCGCTCGTGCGCAGCGCGCCGAGCCAGGAGTACACGATCCTCGGCACACTCAGCCCCGATCGATACTTGCCGGTGCTGGGTCGAACCGATGACGGCTGGTACGCAGTCAATTTCGCCGAGCATCAGGGCTGGCTCAGCGCCGAGCGCGCTTCGCTGGTGGGCGACTGCGTCCATCTGCCGCGGCTGCTCAACCCGGTCATCCCGGCGGCTCCCCCCGATCCCGATGTCTATCTGATCGAGATCGACCGCGACAGCAGCGGTCAGATGCGCGACGCCATCTCGACGCCGCAGGGGGACAGCAGCGATCTCGTGTGGGTGCGCGCCGTCAATCTCGACACGAAAGCCCCCAACAACTATCGCGAGTACACCCTGACGCTCAACTGCACCGGCGCGGGCGTCGAGAACCTGCGCTGGGGAGCGCCGCTCTATCCGAACCTGACCTGCGGAGACAGCGTGACGCTGCCGTTCCTCAATCTGCTCAACCAGCAGCCGATCTCGGTCGTCATCGCGCCGGGCAGCACGCAGAGCTACATCGAGTACATGCTGACCGTCACCAGCAGCACCGCCTGGCAGGACGGCAGCCCGCCGATGCCCATGCCCGCACGTTTCGACGAAGTCGGTGCCGTCGGTTAGGGACGCAGGGCGGCGTAGAGCAGCGCCTTCCAGCGCGGGATATCGATCTTCCAGCAGATACGCACACGCGGCTCTCGGACCCCAGCCGGGTGCCAGAGCGACGCGTTGCGCTCATCCGTCGAGACTCCGAACAGATCGACCACCGTCTGGCCGCGTGTCAGTTCGCTTTGCGTCTCGACCGCGACATGATGCAGGCTGCTGCGCGTGCAGATGGATGGATCGAGCGCGATCGCCATCGCGACCGGGTCGGGCAGCCCCAAGCCGGGATCGCCGGACTGCGCCTGAGTCGCCTCGAACGCCCGCCGGTTGCAGTCGATGGCGAATTCGGCCAGCGGCGTCCCGAAGGCGCGCACCTCGGCCATCTCATCCGGCAGCAGGTTCGCCTCGCCGCGGCACAGCTCCCAGCCGACCATCTCGACCGGCAGCCCGGAATGAAAGACGATGCGCGCGGCTTCCGGATCGCACCAGATATTGTATTCGGCAGCCGGCGTGACATTGCCGACCGTGCAGGCTGCGCCGCCCATAACGATGCAGCGGCTGACCAGCCCCACGATCTCCGGCGCGCGGCTGACCGCCAGCGCGACGTTGGTCAGCGGCCCCAACGTGACGAGAAGGATGTCGGGGTTGGCCTTGATCGTCTCGATCAGCGCATCGACCGCGTGGCCAGGAGCGAGACCGCGTTTCGCCGCCGGATAGTGCATATCGCCCAGGCCATCAAGTCCGTGAAACCATGTCGCGTGCGCGGGTTCGCGTAGGAGCGGGCGCGCCGCCCCCAGGTAGACGGGCACGTCGCTGCCGCACAGCTCGGCGGTGAAGAGGGCGTTGGCCGCGCCCTGCTGGGCGGGGACATTGCCGGATACGATCGTGATCGCCTTGACGCTGACATCGGGCGCGCGCAGCGCCATGATCAAGGCGACCGCATCATCCGATGCAGTATCGGTATCGATTATCATGCTGCGGCTCATCGGGTTGACCTCCAGTATCGTCCGCCATGAAGAGGCAAGCCCGCCATTTATGCCCGATTTGGGCGCATCTTGCACGCAGTCGAGACGGGCGCGGTGGACGATCGGGCTATCGCCGCGGCGGCTGGAGCTGTTATCCTGAGGGCGGAGCGGCGAGCGAGGCACGCATGAGACGCAGACAAAGTTGGTATCCGGTACTCACGGCGGCGCTGGCGGCTGCGGCGCTGCTCGCACTTCTGCGCTGGGGAGCGCAGCCTTCGCCCTGTAACGCACGGGCGTTGGCGGCAGCGCCTGCGCTGCCCACGGGTACGGGGGAACGACCCAGCCGTTCGCCGCTCGCCGACATCCCGAATCGCGGCCAAGGTGAACGCATCATCACCTTCGCCGGACGCGAGTGGGTGGTCAAAGCCGGGGCGAACCTGCCGCCGAGAGCCAATCACTGGTCGGACAGCGAGGCAAGTGTCCACGTCGATGCAGCCGGCCGGCTGCATCTGCGTGTGCGTCAGATCGAGGGTGTGTGGCACAGCGCGCAGGTGATCGCACGTGAGCCGAGCCGGCACGGGCTGCACCGGATACTCGTGGAGACCCCGCTCGACGGCCTGCATCCGAACGTCGTCTTGGGGGTGTTCCTCTACCGTGACGATGCGCGTGAGATCGATATCGAGTTCTCGAGACGGCTGGCCGGCACAGGCTTTAATGCGCTGTATGCCGTTCAGCCGTCACATCGTTCTGGACACCGGCATCCCTTTCAGTTCGGCACTGCCGGGCCGAGCGCCCATGAGATTCATTGGCAGCCAGATTGGATCTGCTTTCGCAGCATGGACGGCCACGACGTGAGCGGGCAGGTCGTGAGCGAGTGGCTGTTCGAGCGTCCAGGCGTGCCGCAGGTCGAGGATGCGCTGCGGCTGCAGATCAATCTGTGGCTGCTCGACCCCGAGCAGCAGGACTCCGAGGTCGAGGTCGTGATCACGGCTGTGACAGGCTGAGCGCGCGCCGGCTGGGGATGGTCAAGACGCCATCCTGCCGCCGCATCATCGCCCACAGGAGCATCTGGAAGTCCTCGATATCCGAGAACGACGGCTTGAGACCGGCGGCGCGCAGATAAGCCGACAGCGCACGGTCGCGCTTGCGATCGTTTTTGCTCGGAGTCAAATGCGGCTGCCCCGCCTTGACCGGCTCGGCGGCGTTGACCATCTGCAGCACACGTACCCAAAGTTCGTCGCCTGTAGTGACTGAGTCCTCCCAACGCTGGTCGAGTCTTGCCAACTGCATCGTGCGCGCCCACAGTTCATTCCCATCGGTGACGGACACCTCCGGATCGAGCGCCAGCGCGCGAATAAAGTAATGGAGCGCGTTCTCCAGCTTGCGCTGGTGCATGAGCAGGCGCGCCATGGCGTAATATGGCTGCGGCGAGGCGGGTTCCAGCTCGATAGCGCGCTCGTAGCGCTCCAGCTCGCGCCGCAGACGCCGCCGCAGCCGATCCGTCTTACGCGCAGCCGCCCGTTCGGGCCGTAGGTATTCCAGGTTCAGCCATGCGAGCGCGAGCACAAGACCGATGACGACCACGACCAGCGCGCCCTCCATCCGCAGCAGCGAGGCGACACCCGCGAGACCGGCTACCAGCACATCCCCGGCAAGATGGATCGGGCTGTATTCACGTCCGAAAAACAAGTGCTGAAGGGGTTCCAGCGCGCTGAGCATGATGGTGGTGATCACCAGCGCGATCACGGCGAGATTGCGGGTGAGCTTGACGGCGATGCGGCGTTTGGCCTGGCGGTCGTGGGTAGACGCGGAACGGATCCGAATTTTGCCGATGTTGCCCGTTTTGCGCACCGTCTGCGCATAGCGATAGATGCCAAGCCAGATCAGGACCATCACTTGAAAAAGCGCATAAAGCGGGAAAAGCAGCATCCAGCGGCTGCGCACCTGCCAATTGGCGATGTAGGTCGCCGCGATATAAAAGAGCAGGATGATGGGCAGCAGGTGCGGATGGCTGATGATCTCCGCCAGCTTGAATGGATACATCATGTAGATGATGAATGTGAAGTAGATGAAATGGAATGGGTGGTAGAGGTTGTGCTCAAGGTTGATGATCGAATGGCGAAACATGCCGCACATCCATGAGCGCCGCTGTTTGACCCACTTGCCGAAGGTCGATGGAATATCTGTATAAAAGACCATCGGGATGTGGCCGACGCGATAGCCCATCATGTCCGCCAGCTTGCCGATCTCAATATCCCCGCCGTTGAAAAAGAGCGAGTGATTCTCCATGATCGCGACCATGACTTCGCGCTTGGCGATCATGCCCGCGCCGCTGGTCAGCCAGGGATAGAGCAGGCGGGCGCGCATGGCGATGTCGTATTCGACTCCCTGCAGGTGTTCCATCAGCGTCTCGCGCTTGGAGGGCAGCACGCGCACCGACGCAATATCCCACGCCTGTTCCTCCATCGCCCCGCTCAAGACGGCCAGATTGCCATCGACGTAAGTATCGCCATCGATGAAGATGACGTACTTCTCGGTCAAGCGTTCCACCGTGCTCTTGAGCACTGCATCGTGGGCGAGCAGGGTCTTGTGATAGATCGCCCAAGGATTCTTGACCCCGCTTTCCACCGGCGAATAGCTGACGCGAAAGCCGTGCTTGGCCGCCAGCGCCTCCAAATCGGCCACAAATTCCGGCGTCTCATGGTCGGTCGTGCAGAGGATGACTCGATCGGCATAGCGATCGAGGAAGTCGATGTTGGTCAGATATTTCAGATCGTTGAAGATGGGGACGAGCAGCGCGAAATCGCGCGTGCGCGTCTGGACAGCGTTGAGATCGAGCGGGCGGACGAAATTGGCGCGGATATTGGCAAAATCGAACAAAGTCAGCCAGGGCAAAAACATAGCGTGCACCTTCACTTAGAGGCGTGTTCGGGCGTTGTCGCTGTCACGATGTCGGCTGTCATTCATTTAGATTGTGCCAAAGTGGCACATGTGTGATTATAGTATTAAGGTCATATATGTTTTTCGTTTTTTCTCAATTGATCTAGCGCGACCTCAGCGCAGACGATGATGTCGAGAATAGAGTGAAGACGCGGCCGTCGATCCGCCGTCACGTTGGCTGGACATCCTCGCCCAACGCGTCTCCCGCCTGAAGCGCCGGATACGGATCTCGGGACGCATCTGCTCCGCCGAGCGCTCAAGCGACTCGGCTGGTCTGCTCAAGCACGCTGAAGACGCTCTGACCTTTGCGGAGGGTTTTCCTCGTCC
>CAYTME010000007.1:47270-48516 GCA_964438415.1 uncultured Pleurocapsa sp.
GGAGGAAGAGGCCTGCCTCGTCCCTGCGGAGGTTCCGTTTCGTAGGGACGACCCAAGGGGCGTCTGCCGTCCCCAAACCCGAATGCACCCGCCCGAACCGCCCGGTTGACAAGCCGCCCACGTCCGTCGGATAATCCCGCCGTCCGAAGGGCAGGCAGTAAAAAGCAGCGCCATGACCTACATTCTGGGGATTGAGACCTCATGTGATGAAACGGCGGCGGCCGTCGTCATCGACGGCAGGACGATGGCATCGAATGTTGTCGCGTCGCAGATCGACCTGCACGCTCAATACGGCGGCGTTTTCCCGGAGGTCGCTTCACGCGCGCACGCCGAGGCGATCAGCGCTGTCGTCAATCAGGCTATGCAGGACGCCGGCATCGGCTACGAGCGTCTGGACGCGATCGCGGTGACGCGCGGTCCCGGTCTGGTCGGGTCGCTGCTAGTCGGTATCAACTTCGCCAAGGGCGCGGCGCTCGCGCTCGACAAGCCGCTGCTGGGCATCAACCACCTCGAAGGCCACATCTATTCGCTGTGGCTGACCGAACCGTTTCACGAGCCGCAGTTCCCGATCTTGATCTTGATCGTCTCCGGCGGCCACACCGAACTGATGCTCATGCACGACCACGGGCAGTACGAACGGCTCGGCGGCACAATCGACGACGCGGCGGGAGAGGCGTTCGACAAAGTCGGGCGGTTGCTCGACCTGCCGTTCCCCGGCGGCCCACACATCGAACGCGCCGCAGCTAATGGCAGCGCTAAAGCCTACAGCTTCCCGCGCGCCAAGACCGACCAGCCGTTCGATTTCAGCTTCTCTGGCCTCAAGACGGCTGTCATCCGCGAAGCGACCGTGCCCCCAGCGGCGGCGGACGGGCAGACCAAGCGCCATCCGATCCTGCGTTCGGATGTCTCGGTCGCGGATGTGGCGGCCAGCTTTCAACACGCGCTGGTCGAGTCGCTGGTGGAAAAGACGGCCAAAGCGGCACGCCAGTACGGAGTCAGCGAAGTGTTCATCGCCGGTGGCGTCAGCGCCAACGGCGCGCTGCGCCAGATGATGCGCAGAGAGACCGACCTGCCGGTACGCTATCCGCCGCTGCATTTGTGCACTGATAACGCCGCCATGATCGCCGCGGCCGGGCATCACCGCTTCGTGCAGGGGCTGCGCAGCGAACTCGACTTCGATGCGCGCCCGATGTGGCCGCTCACGAGCAGCGCCTACGACGATTGAGCGACCGTATGCTGCGTATCT
>CAYTME010000007.1:48526-49857 GCA_964438415.1 uncultured Pleurocapsa sp.
GACTGGAGTTCAGACGTGTGCTGCGTATCTATCTCATTCGCCACGCCCAATCGGCCAACAACGCGCTGAGCGATCAGACGCTGCGCCAAGCCGATCCCGGGCTGACCGATCTCGGAAATGAACAGGCGCGCCTGCTGGCGAAACATCTCGCCAACGGCGATAGTCGGGACCTGCAGGTCGATATCCGCAGCGGCTACTCGGTGCGCAGCGATGGCGTTGGCTTCGGCATCACGCGCCTGTACACCAGCGCAATGTACCGCGCACTGCTCACGACCGCCGAGATCGCACGCATCACCGGCCTGCAGCCGCAGGTATGGTGCGATCTGCACGAGGAAGGCGGCGTCTACCTCGACGAGGGTGACGAGCGCGTGGGAAAACCCGGTCTATCCCGGCGTGAGATCGCCAAACAGTTCCCCAGCTTTCACCTACCCGACTCGATCCTCGAAGACGGCTGGTGGGGCGCGGCGCGCGGCTACGAGACGCGCGAGCAGGCCTACGAGCGCGCCCGGCGCGTAGCTGCGGAGCTGCGCAAGCTGGCCGAAAGCGACGAAACGGTGGCGCTCGTCACGCACGGCACCTTCATCGACCGGCTGATCAAGGCGCTGTTCGATCAACCGGAGATCGGGCGCTCTTACTACCTGCATTACAATGCCGCCATCACCCGCATCGATTTCTTCGCGTCCGACCGGCTGCTGGTGCGCTATTTGAACCGCATCGACCATCTACCCCACGACCTGATGTCGTGAAAGTGGCGAGAATTCCGCCACACGCTATGATTCCGTTTCGTGAGTCGTCAAAGAGTGAGGCTACTGCTGTGGATCATCATTACGAACAATGGAGCACACTGGCGCCGCGTGGCCTGCTGTTCATCGGGCTGGGGGCTTCGCTGCTGGGGCACTCTTCGAGCCTGAAGACGCGTGGCAAACCGTTCTTGGTCTGGTTCTTGTTCGGCACGCTGAGCTTGATCGTCCTCAATGCCGGCATCGCCATTTTCGGCGAGGCGATCAAACACCGCACACTGTACGAGCAGAAGCTCGGCCTGTGATCGACCGAGCCGGCTGCCGCGCGCGGGAAGCGCCCCGGTCTGGCTCCGCCATGAACGACCGCGCGTTCAGAAAGGCCGCCTCATGAGCCGGGGCGCATGGATAGCATTCGCTTTGCTGCTCGTCCTCACGGCAGCCGCTGCCGTGTTCGCTTACAGCCAAACTCAGCAGCTCGACCTGACGCGAGATCTGCTGGCGACGGCGAACTTCGAAAGCGCTGGGCAGCGCACCGCTCGGTAGTGCGGTGAGATTATCTCGCATCTGGCGAATTGGGTGGTGGGATGCGGT
>CAYTME010000008.1:0-28799 GCA_964438415.1 uncultured Pleurocapsa sp.
CCAGTCAGACAGGCCGGCGGGCGGGATGAGCATGGCGAAATTGGTCTTGCCGCAAGCGCTGGGGAACGCGGCCGCAATGTAGGTCTTGCGCCCCGTCGGATCTTTGACGGCCAGAATGAGCATGTGCTCCGCCATCCAACCTTCGTCGCGCCCGATCACAGATGCGATCCGCAGGGCGAGACACTTCTTGCCGAGCAGAGCATTGCCGCCATAGCCGCTGCCATACGACCAGATCGACCGCTCTTCAGGGAAGTGGACGATGTACTTGTTGGCCGGGTCAGGCTGGCACGGCCAAAGCACATCTTCCTGACCAGGTTCGAGCGGCATACCGACCGAATGCATGCAGGGCACGAATTCGTCACTCTCGCCCAGCACCTCCAGCACCTTGCTGCCCATGCGCGTCATGATCTTCATGTTGACAACCACATAGGGTGAGTCGGTGATCTCGACCCCGATGTAGGAAATGGGCGATCCAAGCGGCCCCATTGAAAAGGGGACGATATACATGGTGCGCCCACGCATGCAGCCATCGAACAACTGATCGAGCGTCTCATGCATATCTTTGGGTGAAACCCAGTTGTTGGTCGGTCCGGCGTCATTCTTGTTCAGGCTGCAAATGAACGTGCGATCTTCGACGCGTGCCACATCAGATGGGTCGGAGCGCGCCAGGAAACTGTTCGGGCGCAGCTCAGGATTCAGGCGGATGAAGGTGCCGCGCTCGACTAGTTGGTCACACAGTTCGTTGTATTCTGCTTCCGAGCCTTCGCACCAGTGCACGGCCTCCGGCTTACAGAGCGCGATCATATCTTCGACCCACTCGATCAGCCGCTTGCTCTTGACATACGATGGAAACCTCATGCGCTGTTCCCTTTTTTGTTCAATCGCTGGCGATGTATACGGACATTTCCAATGTTACCTGTGTCTCGCCTATAAGACCAAGAAACATGTCGTCTATCACTCGCACATGTGAAGAATGGCACAAATTCAGTTTAAAAATCGAAGACCGCTGCAGCGCGAATCGAACGATGATTCGATTAATACAGTTTGCGCCAAAACGACGACGATTTTCGTGCAAACTGTATCTAGGCGTTCTTGAACAAACTGTCCTACAATGTGTCTAATATCACAAACTGGTTGAAGGATGAACGCCGTGCGACATCAGCGCACTTCTCGCGACGGCGACCCCTGACGCACCGGATGTACGCCAGGGCGCGGCACGAGACATCCTCACCGATCACAAGTCTCCCACGCAGCCTTACAGCACATGTCGGCCAATCTTGTCTCGCGTCTCGGCGCGAGCGTGTGCCGGCACGCGCTAGATGGGCGCAGCGATGATCGGTGACAGCCAGCGTTCGTGATGACGTTATGAAGGCAGCTCGCGGAAAGCAGAGGCTTGTGTATGATTTCACAATTCATGCAGGGTGTCGAATTTACAACCGAGATTACACCACAGTTTGGAGAGATTCTGACGCCGGAAGCGGTCAGCTTCGTCGCTACGCTCGCGCGCACCTTCACGACGCGCCGTAACGATCTGCTGCGCCGACGCATCATGCGTCAGGCCGCCATCGATCGCGGTGAAATGCCCGATTTCTTGCCAGAAACTGAGGACGTACGCGAACGTGAGTGGACAGTCGCGCCGATTCCGACCGACCTGCAAGACCGGCGCGTCGAGATCACCGGACCGACCGACCGCAAGATGGTCATTAACGCGCTCAATTCCGGCGCTTCGGTCTTCATGGCCGATTTCGAGGACGCCAACTCCCCCACCTGGGACAACTTGATCCAGGGGCAGATCAACTTGCGAGACGCGATCCGGCGCACGATCGAGCACACCAGCCCGGAAGGCAAACATTACCGCCTGAACGACGCGCCCGCCGTGCTGATGGTGCGCCCGCGTGGCTGGCATCTGGATGAGAAACACATGCGCGTCGATGGGCAGCCCGTGCCGGGCGGGATCTTCGATTTCGGCCTCTATTTCTTCCACAATGTTCGCGCCCTGCTCGAACGCGGCACCGGTCCGTATTTCTACCTGCCGAAGCTCGAAAGCCACTTGGAAGCGCGCCTGTGGAACGATGTGTTCAACGCCGCACAGAACCTGCTCGGCATCCCGCGCGGCACCATTCGTGCCACCGTCTTGATCGAGACGATCCTGGCGGCGTTCGAGATGGACGAGATCCTGTACGAGCTGCGTGAGCACTCCGCGGGGCTGAATTGCGGCCGCTGGGATTACATCTTCTCGTTCATCAAGAAATTCCGTCGTCATCCAGAATTCGTGCTGCCTGACCGGTCGCAAGTGACGATGACGGTCGATTTCATGCGTGCTTACTCCCTGCACCTGATCAAGACGTGCCACCGGCGCGGCATCCATGCGATGGGTGGTATGGCGGCGCAGATCCCGATCAAGAACGACCCGCAGGCCAACGAGGCGGCGCTGGAAAAAGTGCGTCAGGATAAACTGCGCGAAGTGCGTGATGGCCACGACGGCACGTGGGTCGCCCATCCAGGGTTGGTGCCGATCGCCAAAGAGGTGTTCGACGAGCTGATGCCCGCGCCGAATCAGATCGAGCGCAAACGTGAGGATGTGCACGTGACCGCGGCCGATCTGCTGCGCGTGCCGAGGGGAACGATCACCGAGCATGGCGTGCGTTGGAACATCCGCGTCGGCCTCCAGTACTTGGAGGCGTGGTTGGGAGGCAACGGCTGTGTGCCGCTCTACAATCTGATGGAAGATGCGGCGACTTCAGAGATCTCGCGCAGCCAGATCTGGCAGTGGGTGCATCACCAGGCCAAGATGGATGATGGCCGTCCGGTGACACTGGAGCTGTATGAACGCTTCCTGACCGAGGAGATGGCCGCGATCCGCAGTGAGATCGGTGCGGAGCGTTTCGACAGCGGCCATTTCGAACTCGCCAGCCGCCTTTTCACGACCATGATCCGCGACAACCAATTCACCGAGTTTCTCACGCTGCCTGCTTATGCCTACCTGAACGGTGGCTGAGGGCTGATGTCTGTTTTTCGAGCGATTTCTCATAGGAGACTTTGTCATGCGTAACGCTGAAAACATCACGATGGAGTGGAACACACGCCCCCGTTGGAAGGGGATCGAACGCCCGTACACCGCGGAAGATGTCGTCCGTCTGCGCGGTTCTGTGCACATCGAGTACTCGCTGGCGCGTCAGGGTGCGGAGCAGCTTTGGGATCTTCTGAACCGGGAACCGTACATCAACACGATGGGCGCGGTGACCGGCACACAGGCGGTGCAGATGGTCGCGGCTGGGCTGAAGGCGATCTACGTCAGCGGCTGGCAGATCGCCGCCGATGCCAACAGCGCTCTGCACACTTATCCCGACCAGAGCCTGTACCCAGTGGACAGCGGCCCGAATCTGGTGCGCCGCATCAACAACGCGCTGCTGCGCGCCGATCAGATTCAGGTGATGGAAGGCAAACGGGGTCCGTACTGGCTGGTACCGCTGATCGCGGATGGCGAGGCCGGTTTCGGCGGCGTGCTCAACACCTTCGAGCTGACCAAAGCATTCATCGAAGCGGGCGCAGCCGGTGTACATTACGAGGATCAGCTCGCCTCGGCCAAGAAGTGCGGTCATCTGGGTGGCAAGGTGCTCGCGCCGACTTCAGAATTCACGCGCAAGCTGATCGCAGCACGGTTGGCCGCCGATGTCATGGACGTGCCGACGATGATCATCGCCCGCACCGACGCCGAGTCGGCGACGCTGCTGGCCAACACCATTGACCCACGCGACGAGGAGTTCATCACCGGCGAGCGTTCGCCCGAAGGTTTCTTCTATCTCGATACGTCACGCGGACTCGAGTCGGCGATCGCGCGTGGGCGCGTCTATGCCCAGTATGCGGACATGATTTGGTGCGAGACTTCGCATCCCCATCTGGCAGAGGCAAAGCGGTTTGCGGAAGGCATCCGTGAGGTTTACCCGGACAAACTGCTGTTCTACAACTGCTCTCCGTCATTCAACTGGAGCCGCAATCTCGACGCAACCACGATCGCCAAGTTCCAACGTGAGCTGGGCGCGATGGGTTACAAGTTCCAGTTCATCACGCTGGCCGGCTTCCATCAGCTCAACTACGGCATGTTCGATCTGGCGCGCAAGTACAAGGCCCAGGGTATGACCGCCTACGTCGAGCTGCAGGAAGCGGAATTCGCCGCCGAGCGCGATCATGGCTACCGAGCCGTCAAGCACCAGTCGTTCGTCGGCACGGGCTATTTCGACGCGCTGCAGACGATCATCACCGGCGGTGAAGTCGCGACGACCGCCCTGACCGGATCAACTGAGGCGGCGCAGTTCACTGAGCCAACACCTGACATCGTGAGCGAGATCACCAACGGTGTGGCCGGTAAATAACCATCGACGGGCAGACTCTTGCGTGTCTGCCCTCTCCTTGCGGTCTGATCGGGTCGGGCGTGGTTCGCGAACCGCTCCCGACCACCGCATTCCAAATCCCACTTTTTCCCGCACGATTTGGGATTCTTGGGATATCTTGGGTTAAATCACAAGTCCTTCAAACGTTTTAATAACCCGCAGAACCGGTCAGCCACCTTGTTGTTCTTGACCGCCATGCCGATCGCTCGCCGGCTGCCGACGAGAACGACCATCGAGCGCGCGCGTGTGACGGCGGTGTAGAGCAAGTTGCGCTGAAGCATCATGTAATGCTGGGTCATGACCGGCATGACGACGACCGGGTACTCGCTGCCCTGGCTGCGGTGCGTGCTGATGCAGTAGGCCAGGATCAGCTCCTCTATCTCGCTGAACTCGTAAAAGACGTAGCGCCCGTCAATGATGACCTCGACGCGGCTGTCCTCAAAATCGATGCCGGTGATGCGGCCAATATCCCCGTTGAAAACCTCTTTTTCGTAGTTGTTGCGCGTCTGCATCACCTTGTCACCGACGCGGAACAGCCGGCCTCCAAACTGCTTTTCCGCCACCCGGCGCGCGCCGTTGAGCGCCTGCTGAAGTTGTTCATTGAGCGAATGCACACCCGCAGCACCGCGATACATCGGCGCGATCACCTGGATATCCGTCATCGGATCGACGCCAAAACGCTCCGGCAAGCGCCGCGTCACAATATCGATCAGCAGATTGGCAGCGGCATCCGGCTCCTCCGCCCCAAAGAAGAAGAAATCGCGGCTGGTGTTGTCCGTCAGCGGCATTTCGCCGTGATTGATCCGGTGCGCATTGAGGACGATGTGGCTGTCTTCGCTCTGGCGAAAGATAGCGTCCAATCGCGTGACGTGGGCCACATCGCTGGTGATGATGTCGCGCAGCACATTGCCTGCCCCCACGCTGGGGAGCTGATCGACATCGCCAACCAGCAGCAGGTGCGTCTCTGGACGCAGCGCAGCGAGCAGATCGGCCAGCAGCAGCAGATCGATCATCGATGCTTCATCGACAATCAGCATATCGACTTTGAGGGGGTTATCCTCGTCGAAGGCGAAGCCTTCACCCGGGACGTAGCCGAGCAGCCGGTGGATCGTCATCGCGCTTTGTCCGGTCGCCTCGCTCAGGCGTTTGGCAGCGCGCCCTGTCGGTGAAGCAAGCGCGAACATCGCCTTCAGTTCGATCAGCGCCTCGATCACCATCCGCAGTGTCGTCGTCTTGCCCGTCCCCGGCCCCCCTGTCAGCACGGAGAGCTTGCCGGTCAGCGCAGCGCGCACGGCGTCCTGCTGCTGTTCCGTCAAGGTCACCTCGATCCGCTTCGACAGTCGGCGGAGCAGCGCATCCCAATCGGTCTTGGCAGCCGCCCTCATCAGGTCTGAGGGTGTGCTGCGCAGCATGCGCAGCGCCTCGGCGGCGCTGACTTCGGCGTCGTAGTACTCCGGCAGGTAGACGGCAGTCTCGCCAGCGTGCACGTCTGTATCCGCGATCAGGTGCCCGCGCGCGATCTGGTCATCGAGGATCGGCGTCAGCGCGGCGGAGTCTTCAAGGCGCAGCATCTCCGCCGCTGCATCGACCAACTGGCCGCGCAGCGCGTAGACGTGACCGTCGCGTGCCAACTGGTTGAGCGCATAGATCAAGCCGGCGCGCAGGCGGTTGGGGTCATCGGGCTGAATGTTCATCTTGCGGGCGATGTCATCGGCACGGATGAAACCTATCCCGTAGACCTCATCGGCCAGCGTGTACGGGTTGTCCTGGACGATGCGCGCCGTGTTGAAGCCGTAGTGCTTGTAGATGCGCGCAGCCATCTTGCTGCTGACGCCGTATCCCTGCAGAAAGATCATCGTCTGACGCACAGATTGGTTTTCGACCCAAGCGCGCTGAAGTTTGCGCACCAGCTCGGTCTTTAGGCCGGGGACTTCCATCAACCGTTCAGGATCGTTGTCGAGGATATCGAGCGTTTTCGGGCCGAAGTGCTTGACGATGCGCTCGGCGGTCTTCGGGCCGATGCCGGGAACGATGCCGCTGGCGAGGTAAGCGACGATGCCCGCCTCGGTTGTCGGCGCTACGGGTGTGCAGGTCTCAGCGCGGAACTGTCGCCCGTAGCGCTGATCATCGATCCAGTAGCCGGTGAAGCGTACCGTCTCGCCGCTCGCCAGCTCCGGCATATGGCCGACAACCGCTATCGTGCCGTCGCGCGCTTCAGCGTTCGGGATGCGCTTGTCGGGCATGATCTTGACGACGGTATAGCCGTTTTCTTCGTTGTAGAAGGTAACACGCTCGACAACACCGACCAGGGTATCCGAGCGGAAAAGCGACTGCTGCACAGGCGAAGTCTCGTATGCGGTTGACCTGCTGCTCATTTTATAGCACGTACACCAAAGTGCGGTAGACTGGCGTCAGAGCGGAGCGATTTGATCGAACGAACGATGAATCCCAGCGACGAAGTGATGCGTCTGCTCGACTTCGATGCGGACGACCTGAAGGCCAATCGAGCTGGACATCTGAGCGAACGCCAGCGGCAGCGGCTGGGACGTCTGCGCAGGCGCGCTGCGCTCCTGAGCGGCGGCATCATTTTCGCGATCGTGCTGCTGGCGAGCGCGGTCATCTTCTTCGGCCAGCGTGAGGACTCAGCGATCGCAGTATTGATCGGGATCGGCTTGACCGCCGTCAACGCAGTCCTGATGGCGCGTGCCGTGCAAAGCTGGCTGAGATTGGACGAAGATCTGCGCCGGGGCGAAATCGAGACATTGAGCGGCACGATCGAACGCACAGTACGCGTCGTCGGGCGCGCGCTCATTTACCTGATCAAGATCGACGGGCGCGAGCTGAACGTTCCGAAAGCCGTCTTCAATGTGCTGCCGGATGGCGGGCGCTGGCACATCTACCGCGCCCGCCGTTCAGCTTCGCTGCTTGCCGCGGAACCCGACGAGATCAGCCGCTAGGCAGCAGTACCAGAGTTTCTGCCGCAGCAGCCTGTACTTGATCACGCGTGAAGAGCATCGGGTGATACTCGATCCTGCGCCAGCGCTCGATCAGGCTGTCGTAGTGCTGGCTGAACGGATGCCCGCTCTGGCCAGTGGTGTGCATCGTCAAGCTGTTCTCGAACCCGCCGACATCGACGATCATGCGCATCGACGGCAGTGAGCGCACGCCGAAACCGCGCGCGAAGTTCCACGAAGTCGCGTTGACCGCTGGCGCGCCGCCGCTGGTCGGGAACGGCCCTCGATTGACCATGTTTTCGATCAACGTGATGCCGCTCAAGCCCAATGGGTTGCTGACGAACGTCGAGCCGTGAAGCGCGCCCCAACGCCACTGCTCGCGGTCTGCGCCCAGACGCGTCCGCGCCTCGGCCACCGCTTGGCCGAGCGCGCGTGTCAAGATGTCTTGGGGGGTTTCGGTAACACCCACTGTCGCAGTGTCATCCCACCAGGGATTCTCCGGCTCATCCACGAGCTGCGTGATCGCCCACAGCTCCCAAGCCGCGCCGCTGGAGCGATCGTCGATGGCCGCTAGCTGATCGTTGAACAGGTTATCGGTCAAACGCTCAAGAAACAGCATGAAGAGCGCCGCCCGCCCGCTGTCCATATGCAGTTGATAATCCCATTCCAGCAGCCAATCGCGCATGCCGGCGAGTTCGCTGTCCTCCAGTGCCAGCGCGGCCAGCGTCGGCGCCAGATCCTCCGCCATGATCAGCTTGCTGTCACCATGAATGGCGGCCATCGATGCGACCGTATGCTGACTCGACGCCTCGATCAGCTCGGTGATACGCTGTCCGCGATAGCCGATATCCCACTCCTGACCGAATGCATAGTTACCATCGACGCCCGACCGTTCGGCAAGCTGCGTGTAAAATTCGAGCGGCACAACGGCCTGGTTGGCGGTGACGATGTAACCTCGCTCCGGGTTGAAAATGCGCGGCAGATCGTCGAACGCTATGAAGCCCAGCCAAGTGCACGCATCCTCGGCGCAGGTGCTCGGCACGAGACCGCTTTCGCCCTCGGCGCGGATAGGGATGCGACCTGGCATCTGATAGCCGATATTGCCGTCGATATCGGCGTAGACGAAGTTCTGCGAGGGTGCGTCCCACAAGCGCAGCGCGTCGCGGAACTCCTGCCAGTTGCTCGCCTGATTGATTTGATAGACCGACTCGAACAGCGTGCTGCCCTCAAGCGCTGTCCAGCGCATCGCCATCGGACTCTCGTTGTTGAAACCCAAGACTGCGCCCGACTCCTGGTCGATGTCGTTGTCGTTGATGATCGGACCGAGGTGTGTCTCGCGCACGCGGATCGTCACGGGTGGCGCGCCGTCGCCG
The DNA here is from genome assembly GCA_964438415.1 of uncultured Pleurocapsa sp. Lineage (GTDB taxonomy): Bacteria > Chloroflexota > Anaerolineae > Aggregatilineales > Phototrophicaceae > Flexifilum. The sequence goes on from CAYTME010000008.1 coordinate 8,719, forward strand.
AAGCGGATCGTCTCCTCGACAACTGTCATATCACGCCACTCACCGTTCCAGCGGTACTGAAGCTCATTCTCTGGATTGATCTCCAGCCGGTACAGATCTTGCACGTCCGGGCCGACGTTGGTCACGCCCCAAGCGATGCGCTCATTGTGGCCGATGATGACCGAGGGGGACGGGGAAAAAGTGAATCCGCGCACATTGACCGGGCAGCGCTCGCTGACAGGCTGACAGTGCAGACCGATCTCATACCAAATCGACGGCATTCGAATGCCTAAATGCGGATCATTGGCGAGCAGGGGGCGTCCGCTGGCGGTGCGGCTGCCGCTGACGACCCAGTTATTGCTGCCGAGACCGCTGTCTTCGCCAAAGATGAAGCGTCTTCCGAGCATGTCGGCGACCCGGATCGACTCGCGCCGAGCAGTCTGGCGAGTCAGCAGAGCGGGAAGCCGCGCGCCCAAACTGGCCTCGGTGATCGGCAGGTCCTCTTCGCGGACGATGGTCGGCTTGTCACCGAACGGCCAGGGGCGGAACCAACTGTCGAGCAGTTCCTGACCGAGAGTCTCGATGAACGTCTCCCGATACTGCTCGGTGTCCCAGTTACCACCCAAGTCCCACTGCATGATCTTCGCGAAGACGAGCGTATCGACGGGCGTCCATGGTTCGATCTCGAAGCGGACACCGGTCAAGCCGAGCACGCCGTACTCGAAAGCGAGATCGCCCGGCGCCCGCCCGCCGATGTAAGCATTGACGCCGTCCGAGAAGGCCTCCATCACCGCCCGCATCTCCGGAGACAGTGACTCCAGTTCGCGTCGAGCAGCGCGCTCCCAACCGATGCCGCGCAGGAAGATATCCGTGCCCATCAACGCGTCGGATTGGCCAGTCAGCTCCTGAATGCGCCCTTTGCCGGTGTGACGAAAGAATTCCATCTGCCACCAGCGATCCTGCGCCTGCGTGAAACCCTGGGCAAAGAACAGGTCATGCAAACTGCTGGCATAGATATGGGGGACGCCGTCGGCGTCGCGGATGATCTCCACGCGATCGGCGAGGCCGCTTACGCGCAGCTCACCGCTGGTTTGTGGAAGCGGCCCGCGCGTCAAGTCCCACGCGAAGACAGCGCCAGCCACGACCAAGATGACGATAAGGACCAACAAGAACAGAAGGATGCGACGAACTATTCTCATCTTTTCGCCTCACAAACAATTGTTCGGTCTCAGCGCACAATTGTAACGCAAAAAGGCGCATCCAGGCGCACAGTTGGTGATATACTCGACGATGTCATCAGGTGATCAGGCTGTAGAGTGAGAGCATCGATCATGCAGCCAGCCCCCAGCCCAGCACAACCGAGATCGAGCGAGCAGAAGATATCATTCGACGAGTATCTGCGCCGCTACAACAGCTTCGAAGGCGGTCGCACCGAGTGGCTGGCGGGCGAGGTGGAGATTCAGGCGGTGACGAACAATGCACAGCACAACGACATTCTCCTGTTCCTGGGAACCCTCCTCAACATATTCGTCATCCGCAAATCTCTGGGACGTGTGGTGCTGGCCGGTGTCCCGATGTACTACAGTGATAGTGCCCCGGCGCGTGAGCCAGATCTGATGATCCTGCTAACCCCTCACGAGGATCGATTGACGGCGCGCTATGTGCAAGGCGTCGCCGATATCGTGGTCGAGATCGTTTCACCGGAAAGCGATGAGCGCGATCGCGGGACGAAGTTCCTAGAATACGAAGCGGCAGGCGTGCCCGAATACTGGCTGTTTGACCCGCTGCGCCAGCAGGCTGTCGTCTATGCGCGCGGTGATGACGGACGCTACCGGCCGGTCGAACGCGACAGCCAGGGTCGGCTTGTCTCGCCACTGCTGCAGGGTTTCGCGCTCGATACGGAACCGCTGTGGCAGGACGAGCTGCCCGGCAGCGCCGCCATCGTCACACTGGTACAGTCGCTCCTCAGCGAGTAAACCCGCGCTTGCCCAACGCCCCCTTGCCCGGCCAAGACCCGCTTGCTACCATTTCGACGAATTTCAATGTGAACGAGGAAATTACACTTGCGATGGTGAAACGAACCCTGACCGCCCTCATACTGCTCACCTTGGGGCTGTACGTGACCGCGCCTGCCAGCGCCACCCCGCTGCGCTTCGACCCGGCACCGTGTGCCGACGTGGGTGAACGCGCGATCGCGGCGGGCGGCCCGGTCGAATTGAGCGCCGAGTGCCTGGCGATGATCGAGACCTTCCCGCGCCCGCCGCACATCCCGATCGAATTGGATCGGTATACACTGAGCGAATACTCGTTCTGGAAGGTCGGACCGGGTGCCACCCCGACGTTCAGCGAACCTGGTGGCGGCATAATCGGCGAGATCGCTCCAGGCTTCAATTTCGTCCGAGCCATTGACTTGAGCGTCGAGGGCTGGCTGCAAATCGAAGGCGGTGCCTGGATTCAACGCGAGACGGCCACGTATGTTGCGGCGTCACAATTCACGGGCGTCACGCTGCTGAACATCCGTTCGCCTGGATCCTCGATCTGAGCCGTATCTTCGTCTCGCAGTATCCTGGCGGGCCGTCTTCGACTGCCACGGAGCGCTGGTTGCGCCGTTATGAGCGGGTGAATATCTTCTCAGTCGCGTACGACGCGGAAGGCTGGCGCTGGTACATGATCGGCCCCAATCAATGGGTCAAGCAGACGTTCGTCGCCAAAGTCCAGCGAACCGAGCGCCCAGCCGAAATCGAGGGACGTTGGGTCGCGGTCGATTTGTACGAGCAGACGCTTGTCGCCTACGAGAACGACACGCCGGTCTACGCGACACTGATCTCATCCGGCCTGCCTGCCACCGAAACGAACGAAGGCATCTTTGAGATCTGGGCGAGGCTGCCGCGTGACGGCATGTCCGGCGCATCGGGCGCGCCGAACGCTTATGCGCTGCAGAGCGTGCCCTGGGTGATGTACTTTGACGGCGGCATCAGCCTGCATGGGACGTATTGGCACGACCTATTCGGCTACCGGCGCAGCCGCGGTTGTGTCAATCTGAGCATCAGCGATGCTCGCTGGCTGTTCAATTGGCTGCTGGATGGCGCCAATTACCGCGATGAGTCGGTCGTCAACAAAGTGTACGTCTACAGCAGCGGCCAGTACGGCGTCACCGCGACGGGCATTTGACAGCGTGATGCGTGGTGAGTAACGTGTGACATGTAATGCGTGACGTGCCGCGTATCTTCTCTGCCGCGTCGCACTTCACGCTTCACTCACCACGCATCGCGCGTTCATCATCCCGCTGCCCTCGTCACCTGCCCCTAGATCACCCGCACGAGCGTGCCGACATCAGCGAAGTTGAACCACCACGCGGCTTCGTCGACGGGCAGATTGACGCACCCATGACTCATCGGCCTGCCAAAGCTGTTGTGCCAGTACGTGCCGTGAATACCGTAGCCCTGGTAGAAGTACATCGTGTACGGAACCTGCGGTAGGAAGTAATCCGGCCCGCGCATATCGGCTGCTGCATATTTGACGTAGATGTTGTAGTCGCCGAGGACGGTCGGCGTTTCAGCACGACCGGTCGAGACCAAGTGGGAACGCACCAACTGCCCGTTCTCGTAAGCGTAGATGCGCTGGCTTCCGGTCGAGACGACGATGGCGCGCCCGGACGTTGTCGGCGCAGGCGGCGCCTCTGCAGCAGTCGGCATGTACAGACCGGGCGCGGGAATGCGCAGCATTTGCCCGACGTAGATCAGGTCAGGATTGGCCAATCCGTTGAGTGCGACGATATCCGCCACACTCACGTTGTACGCCCGCGCGATCAAGCCCAGCTCCTGCCCTCGCTCGACCATGTGCTCAACCGACACACCGGTGTAATCCGCGCCGCGCTCCGGCTCTGGTGGATCGACGGACATCATGTTCAGTTCGAACAGCCCATCGCTCAGCTCGCCCACCGGATCGCGGTACAGCCGGTCGAGCATGACAGGGATCTCCATCACCCAACCGGGCTGCGCGGGACTTGTCTGCGGCGGGATATTGACCATATCACCCAGCGCAACTAGCCCAGCCTGAGTTTGCGCAAGATCGATGCTCAAGCTCGGTGAGATCATGCTGTTGGGTGCCGCCTGGAGCGCAGCGGCCAGCATCGCCGATTGATCGTAGGCGATCCCCAGTTCACCGGGCGCGATCGGGAAACGGCGATCGCCATCGACCAGCGCGATCGGCGCAGTCACAGCCTGCGAGATAGCGGCGGCAGCGGCGCGCTCATCCAGCCCACCGATTGCAGTGCCCGCGACCGTCACCCCAGCGGCCACTCGAGACGGACTGATGGCGAAGATGAGCAGCATGAGCGCACCGGCGGCGAATACACCGACCCCAGTTGCAAACAACCCACCGAGCAACCACAAGAGAGAAACACTCGCGGGACGCCGCGGCTTGCGCGGCGGCAGGGCGCGCGTGGGCATGGCAGCTTGCGGTGCAGGTGGGCGTGAGACGGACATGACAGCCTCGCGAGCAGATGGCATTACAACATTCATACAGAATACACCCAAATCACCCGGTTGATCCGAAACGTCTAGCACACGTCTTGCCTACGACGCACATCATCCGACGACTCAGCTTCATAGGTGCATTTCGCATCCCACGCCCGTGTGCTGGGTGCGCTATAATGGCGGGTATGATGACAGCACCCCTGCCCGACGATCGCCCGTTGATCCTGGTCGTCGACGATCAGGAGAACATCCGCACCGCGCTGGCAACGCTGCTGGGGCGTGCGGGCTTCCGCGTTGCACTGGCGCATAATGCCCACACAGGCATCGAAGCCGCACGCGCTCAAATGCCCGACCTAGCGCTGCTCGATGTCGTGCTGGATGAAAGCAGTCCGAACGCACTCAGCGGTCTGGATGTCCTGCGCGCCATCCGCACGCTGCCGCGCTTCATCCCGGCCATCATGCTCACGTCGTACACTGAGTGGCAGGTCGAAAGCCTCGGCCAGGGAGCGATCGCGTTCGTCACCAAGCCTTGGGATGCCAACGCCCTCATCTCTCAGATCCGCAGCACGCTGACCGCTGTCGCTGCCATCCGCCAGGACGCACTGCGCCACAGCGGCCTCAGCGCACCAGACCAGGACATCTTGATCGAGATCGGCAGCGTGACGATCAACCTGAGCCGCTACAAGGTCTCGCGCGCTGGCGAGGAGATCGATCTGACGCCGCTGGAATTCGCGCTGCTGACGTTTCTGGCGCGGAATCCGAACCGCGATTGGACGCGCGAACAGCTTCTCGACCAGGTCTGGGGCTACCAGTGGACGGGCTACGACCGCACGGTCGACCGGCATGTGGCCGCCCTGAGGCGCAAGCTCAAGCTCCAGCGCGACGAGCTGATCGAGACCGTACACGGCACCGGATACCGGCTGGTGAGAGATTAGGAAACAGGGTTGAGGGGTTGGGCGTGATCACATAACGGTGTCACGCTACACCGAGCTTGATACGCCGATCCCGACACTTCACATTTCAACGTTTACTCATCACCTACGACATAGCGGTCGAAGAAGACGACCGAGAGCGCGAGCGCACCGTCCCGATTGGCGGAGATATTGTGGTCATCACCCGGGTAGAGAAACAGTTCGACCGTCCGGCCTGCCGCGCGCATCTGCTCGTCCAGCGTCACCGACATCACATACGGAACGACGGCATCACCCGTGCCGTGATGGAGCTGCAGAGGTCCGCTGATCTCGCTCAGGTAGCTGTTGGCCGAAAGCGACGCCCAGAAGGCTGGATTTACCTGTGGATCGCCATACATCTCGACAGTATCGCTCAGCCAGCTTCGCCGAGATCCTCCGCGTGAAAACCAGCGTGTAAACATGTCAGCATATGAGTCGACAACGCCGGCCCAGATGACGCCAGCTTTGATGTCCGGATCGACCACCATCGCCCGCAGCGTGATGTAGCCGCCCATCGAATGCCCCCACATCGCGATCCGGTTTGGATCAGCGTCGGGCAAACGCCGAGCGGCGGCGGCGGCATTGAGGACATCGATCGTGTAGGCAGAGCTTCCGTAAGCGGACTCGGGCATACCCTCCGAGCGTCCATGCCCGCGATAGTCCGACTTGATGACGATATAGCCGCTGCGCGCAAACGCATCGACATAGGCGACGTAGCGCTCGGTCGTCACGTACTGATCCGGCGGGATGTAACCATGATTAAAAATGACGACTGGATAACCTCCGGGCGGCCTCGGCGTCAGCGGCACTGTCAGCAGCGCGTAGATCTTCAATCCGTCGGAACGATACGACGCAATAGCGCGGCTGTAATTGATGCCGGGTTCGAGCTGCTGGTCGATCTCGAATTCACCGCCATCGTATGCGCGCTGGCGCAGCGCAGCGATACTCAGCGGGTGGGGTGCCGTGCCCTCGGTCAGCCCGGCGGACAGGTCGAGATCTACCGGCACGGGCGTCAACGGGGGTCGCGCATCGCCCGCAAAGCATCCCGCTAAGAGCAGCAGCGCTGCCAGCACCATCAGGGCTGTGTTTCTCAACGCAAGCTGTCCTCAAGACTCACAAACGAGCAGCGATCGCCATTGTAGCGGCATTTGTCCTCGAGTGATGACCTCGTCCACAAGTCATCTTGCCCGGTGCGCGCGAGCACCTGATAATACTCGCAGCATCTGTGCTCGATTGGAGAACGTGTCTCGCATAAGTGTCTATGCGCCGATTGATCGTACTTCTCGCTCTGCTGCTGGCGATCTGGTTCGTACCGCCGGGTTTGTTAAGTGCCGGCAGCATGCCTGCGCTCAGCGCCCGCGTGCATGAACCGCTGGCGCTCGTCTGGCTGCTGCTGACGCTGGCCGTGACTGCGGCCTGGTGGCTGCGTTTGGGCTGGGAATGGTCACGCATACGCCAGTCTGGTCGGCGCTCACTGCGCAGTCTGCTGCCGCTGCTGGCTGCGCTGGCGCTGCTCTGGCTGGCAATCCCGCTTCTTGACTCAGCACAAGATCCGCTGCGACCACCGCTGGTGACCATTCAGCTCATCAACGAGGATGCTGCCCGATGGCTGCTGTTCTCGGGACTCATCAGCCCACTGCTGCTGTTCGCAGTCGGCTGGCGCTGGCAGCGGCTGCATGCGCAGGGCGAACAGACCAAACAGGTTGCAGCATTGGTGCGCGAACATGCCAACGAAGGCATCGCGCTGATCGATGCCAAACTGCGTTTGCATTGGGCCAACGAGGCCGCTCGCGAGCAGATCGCACCCACCGGCCAGCTCGACCAAAGCGTGCGTGCGCTGATCCAGCGGGCGCACGACACCCGGCGTGTGGCGGCGCAGAGCATCACCATCCAAGAACGGCGCATCCATGTGCAGGCATCCCCACTCGACGACGGACTCACCAGCCTGATCAGCCGGCCTCAGAATAATGACAGCGGCCCGGTCGAATTTTATGAGCGTTTCATGCGCCGCATCGTACACGATATGCGCAATCCGCTGGCCGCCATCATCGCGCATGCCAGCAATCTACAAACGGGCAGCGAAAGTGACCGCGCCGTCACTGCGAAGACCGCGGCGACCATCGAAACCGAGGCACAGCGCCTGACTCGATTGGTCGACAGCATCCTATTCGAGGCGCGTCTCTCGCATATGCCACTCACGATTGAACGCTTCGACCTGCTCGACGTGTTGGAGGAGGTTTATTACCAGCATGATGAGCGCGCCGAACGCGAGCGCAAGACGATCGAGATCGAATCGCCGCCGCTGCCTCCCTGGAAGCCGACCGCGATCTGCTGGTGCGTGCGCTGAGCAATCTCGTCGATAACAGCCTCAAGTATTCACCGAGCGGTGCGCGCATTCGCCTCGTAGGCGAGCAAACTACCGCGCACACGATCATCCGCGTTATCGACGACGGTGATGGCATTCCACCGGAGTATCTGCCTGACCGCATCTTTGAGCCGCTCGTACGTGTGCGCCCACGCGACGGCATCGTTGGCACGGGGCTTGGGCTGAGCATCGTCAAGAAGATCGCGCACATGCACGGCGGCGCAGTGCAGGTCGAAAGCGCGCTCGGTAAAGGCACGACGATCACGGTGCTGCTGCCGCGAGCGGCGTAGACAAGCCGCACTGCAGCCGAACGCACTGCGCTGCACAACGCGTGCAGCAAATCGCTCGTGCGATCTCAATCCTCTGGTTGGAACCTTTGGCGTAAACTTGTATTATACTGAATGTGAAAGATAGCACGAGTGAACTGATGAATCGCGCACGCCGCTCAACACTTGAACGTCCACCTTTTTTCATCCGCCGCCTTTGGCAGCATATTCGCACGTTGTCTCGTTTCGCATTCGCCGCGCGCTGAGAGCACATCCTGTCACCTGACGCTCATCTGGCTTTGGTAGTCTCTTATTCACCATTGGAGAAGTCATACCGGAGCCAGCCGTGCGCACTGAAACCTACTTCGCCAGTGCCGCGCTCGTCACACAGTTGGAGCGCGCGGGCGGAGTTGCCCATGTCCACCACGACGGCGGCGATATCATTCATCTAGAGCTGCGCTCGCGCGAGCACATCCTCCTGCACCTGATCGAAAGCTCCATACCGGTCGCAGAAGTCGTCGCCACGCTTGAAGCCAACCGGGCACGCCACCATTACACGCTGTTCATGTTCTGGGCCGACCGCCTGCTGCCGCCCGATGGGCAGATGCATCATGTTGAGGACTGGATGCGCCCGCTGCTCGCGCTCTACGATGAGCGCCTCTTCGGTTACGAGGTGCACGGCCGCCAAATTTTCGTCTTTCCCGTCTTTTTCGAAGGCAGCGGGGAACGACGGCGCATCCGGCACGGCGGTCACATCGATGCCACGTACATCACCTGCCGCGCGGTGCCGCTGCGTCGTGATGGCTTAGATGGGCAGTACTACGCAGCGGAATTGGGCGCACGACCAACGACACAGGCACACCCACCCCTCCATCCACTTGCGTCGGAGTATGCGCGGCTCGGCCTAGAGGTCGATGCAGAGCTGCGCGCGGTCAAACATGCATACCGGAAGCTAGCGCGGCATTATCACCCGGATATCAACGCGGATGCAGCGGCCACGCAGCAGATGCAGCAGATCAACGAGGCCTACCGGCGCATCCTGCGCGCTAAGCACAGCGAAATGCAGCGCCGCTCGCGCCGGTGAGAGACGCAGTCACATACAGCACAGAAAGCCGTCCGCTACTGCTCCGGCTTGGCGTTCGTAGAGATCTGCGTCTCATCCTTGCTGTCCTCTGGCTCGTGGGCAAGTTGAAGCGGGCTGAACAGCAAAGCCTGCAGTGGTGGGACAAGCTTGTCTACATAAGTCGAGCGCAGCGTATCGCTGAGTGTGGGCGCTGTGGAGTCGACGAACGTACGCGCGAACTGCGCGAGCTGCGTTCGAATTTCGCGTAGGAGCGGTTCGCTTTGCAGACGCAGCGCCTGCTTGGCGCTGTCATCGTGCTCATTCTTGACCTGCTCGTTGAGCGTGCGCAGCCGCTCGACCACGATCATCCGCGCTGTGCGCCATTCGCCAAGCCGTGTTTCGATCAGCTCCAATACATCGCGAGCGCCAGCAGCGACGACCACGATGCGACCATCGTCTTCGATCATCAGCGAACGGATGGTCGTCGTAGCCGGCGGGCGCTCCCGCAGCGTATCGATGATGACCTGCACGTTTGCCAGCGCGATCAGGTACGGCGTGATCCGGGTGTCGAGGTAAACGGGCGTGATGCGCTGGCCTGGCGAGACTTCGTCCATGAGGACAAATGTGTACTCGGTGCGGCGCGTCTCAAAATAGATATGCATCCCGAGCTGGCCCAACCGCAGCAGATCTCCACTCTTGACTTCGTAAAGCTTCTCAGCGGTCAGACGTTTGTCGTTTAGCCAGGTGCCATTGGTGCTGTTGCCGTCTTGCACATAGCAGCCGTTTTCGGATCGATACAGGGTCAAATGCTGACGCGACACGCCGAGCAGATGGCCATCGAAGAGAGTCAGATCGACCGTCGGTGCCGACTCGCCTGGTGACGCACGCCCCAACGTGATCTTTCTGACGTCTGGCTCGATCAAGACTGGCTGGGCATGTCCGAGTATATACAATGCCAGCTTGTCGTCAAAACGCTTGGTTTTGGGTTTTGGCGGCTCTGCTGCCGCATCACGCAGCGACTCCGGGACGGGAAGCGTGATGCGAGCGGGCAGAAGCGCCACCAACGGGGTCTGACATTGGACGCAGAGTGTGGCCGTCAACTCGTTAGCATGCTTACAAGCTGGGCAGATTTGAATCCCATTCATAGCGGCGACTCACGTTCCCCACGTCCGTGCGCAGTAAGTGAAAGCAGTGGTACCAACCCATCAGGTTTTATCATATCCAGCCTTTGACCGCGAGTCACTCACCTAAATGTCATAGTGCATGTCATGTGCGAAAATCGAACACTTGTATCAGCTTCCTAACCCAATCGCCCTTGCTGAAACCCGTGTTTGCGGTTACCATGATATAGAACTATTGTGCGATTAAAACCATCATCAAGTCCAGCGCGTATTTGCATACACAGCTCTGGTAACCAGATCTTCCAGCGGGATGCACCTGCACGGACTTATGACTTGTCTGTTGTACTGCCGATGAGCGTCTAGCACCACCGATTTCTAGATCGAACGAGGTGAGCAAATGGCTGCTGTCCTACAGATCGATCCGCTGGTCCGACGGATGCTGCCCGCCTATAATCCTGACTCTAGTGACCGTGCACATGGGTGGAGCGAGTGGCTGGCCGCGAATGGCAGCGCCCCGCTGCTCAAATTCATCCGCTGGGCCAATGGGACACGGGTTGAGGATGAGGAAATCTTGCAAGAGACTCTGATTGTCGCTTTCGTCAAGATCGAGCAAGGCGCGTACACACCGCGCGAGGTCCCATTTTCCGCATTCTTGAAGAAGATCGCGTGGTACAAGATCATGGAGGCCTCGCGACGCGGCGGTGATCACGTGTCGCTTGACGCGCTGCCGGAGGACTGCATTGCCGACGAGGGCTTTGCTCATGACCGTGTTGATGGATGGCGGGAAGAAGAGGCGCTGCTTCAGGCATTGAACCGGCTGCCACCCCGACGTTCTCGCATCGTCATGTTGTACGAATACGGCTACAGCACTGCGGAGATCGCCGCCAAGCTCGGCATCCGCGAGACTCTGGTGCGCAAGGAGAAAAGCCTGGGGCTGCGCCAGACGCTTCTGCTGGCAGGCTGAGCACCGCACTGCCTGCTCTGGGCAGACTGAAACGCTGGACGACTCGCCTAAGTTTGGGGACAAGTAGTTGGCGTAATTAGTCCGCGGACTCACTCCGAACGGCTTGACAAAGCATGACATCGTACTCGATCGAGATCGACCAGCTCGCTTATCACCTCGAAATCGACGGTCAAGGCAGTCCGCTCGTGCTTCTGCATGGTTTCACGGGCAGCACACAAAGCTGGAATGTCCATATTGAGGCGCTGGCGGCTCGGTTTCAAGTCATCCGCATCGACCTGCCAGGACACGGCCGCACGCCCGCGCCTTCGGTCGATCGCTGCGCCTTCACGCGCGTGGCCGGTGACTTGGCGCTGCTCATCGGGCGCGCCGCCGACGCTCCGGTGCACCTGCTCGGCTATTCGATGGGTGGGCGACTCGCGCTTCAAGTCGCTCTGAATGACCCCGACCGGATACGGTCGCTCATCCTCGAGAGTGCATCTCCCGGCCTGGAAAATGAAAGCGAACGCGCTGCGCGGCGCACTGCCGATGAGGCATTGGCCGAACAGATCGTGGCACAGGGTGTCGCAGCGTTCGTCGACACCTGGGAGAAGCTGCCGCTGTTCGCCAGCCATGCGCGGCTTGCGCAGTCGATCCGCGACGAACAGCGTGCCCAGCGCCTCAGGAACGATCCGCACGGGCTTGCTACCAGCCTGCGCGCGCTGAGCACGGGTGCACAGCCCGATCTCTGGCCGCGGCTGCATGAGCTTCGCCCGCCAACCCTACTCATCACGGGCGCGGAGGACCGCAAATTCACAGCCCTGGCACAGCGCATGGTGCTGACAATACCGGATGCCACCCATCAAGTTGTCTCTGGCGCGGGACACACGCCCCATCTCGAACAGCGGGATGCCTTCCGCAGTTCCGTGGCCGCATTCTTACTGACGTGAAGCGTATATATCAGTGTTTGATGCGTAAACGTTCGGTAAAGACTGTGTGAAATGCGATTTTCTCGTGTATGATGAAAAATGGAGTATCGCTCGAACACGAGATCGTCGAGTAGGATATGAAACGCTGGATCAAACTGCTCTGGCTTCCCCTTGCGCTGCTTGTCATGTCGTTCCAGACGATGGTACCGCTCGGCATGTGCGAGCAGATCATCCAAACAGCGATGGAGACCTCGCAGACGGTTTGCTCCGGTTTGCGGCGCAATCAGGCCTGTTATGGTAACCCGCTGCTGGATGCGGAACCACAGCCGGGGTATCAAGACTTCCAATTCGAAACTGTTGGGGACATCATCGATGTGACAGCGCTTGGACGGCTTCGGCTGAGCGAGATGGATCTCAGCCAGGGATTGTGGGGGGTGGCGCTACTCGATCTCCAGGCCAATATCCCGCATCAACTGGCGACCCGCAACGTGCGCATGGTGCTGTTTGGCGATGTGGAGATACGCAATCAAGTCCCTGTGCCGCATTTGATGGCGGTGCGTCCCCGCGGCGCTAGCAATGTCAACATCCGCCGCTACCCCAACGCCAATGCTTTTGTGGTCGGCACGCTGACGCCAACAGCACTCGCCATCGCCGATGGTCGCAGTGAAGGCGGGCACTGGATACATATTCGTCTGCCCGAAACAGGTGAAATCGGCTGGGTGGGGACGCACACGGTCGATCCGATCGGCGATCCCTCGCTGCTAAACATCGTCGATGCGCGCAGCGCCGAATTTGGGCCGATGCAGGCCATCTATTTGGAAACCGGCACATCGCAAGAGAACTGCAGCGGTATCCCCGCCAATGGACTTCTCATCCAAACACCTGAGGGTGTCGCGACAGTTGATCTCTGGATCAACGAGGTGCGCATCCGCCTCGGTTCGACTGCCTTCGTGCAGGCCCGGCAAAATCAGGCGATGACTGTCAAAATGATCGAGGGCGCTTCGCAGATCGAGGCGCTCGGTGTCGACATGTTCGTTATTGCCGGAGCGCAGAGCAGCGTACAGCTCGACGCCGACTCACGGCCTGCCGCCCCGCCATCGCTGCCAGAGCCGTATCGTCAAGAAGAGATCGCAAACATCCCGCTCAACGTCTTGGAACGGCCGATCCAGATCGCCCCGCCGCTCAGTGAAGGCGCGCTGGCGAGCCTAAACACACTCAATCTCGCAGTTCAGGGCAGCCAACTCAGTCCGACGCCAAGCCCGACCCATACTGCGACAGCAACTAGCACATCTACTCCCACGCCGTCAGCGACCCCCACACCAAGCGCGACGGCGACGCTGACAGCCACGTTTACGCTGCTGCCATCGGCCACGCCGACCCTGACTGCTACCCCAATACCGACGAATACCGCGACTCACACGCCGCACCCGAGCGAGACGCCGACGATCGAACCGACAGTTACGCCGCTGCCGCCGACCTCGACCTGGACGCTGGAGCCGACCCAAACCCCAGTGCCGCCGAGTCCGACGGCAGCCCTAACGGGCAGCCCGCCGACCCTTAGCCCAACGTCGCGCGGGCCTGACATGCCCGAGCAGACCCTACCGCCGATCGCAACGATGGGGGCGGGCATCCCCACCCCCATCACCTTCACGCCAACCCCGACATAGACTCAGCCGCGGATGGATGCTCAGCCGGAGACCTGCCACCAAGTGACCTGTTCCGCGTAAATGTTGACGGTCGCTTCCGCGATCAGGGTCTCTCCCGCGTAGAAGCCAACCCACCAACCGCCATCACTGCCATCGCCCGTCGGGGCAGCATCGCTCGTCCAGCCAGGATGCGGACGCAGGGCATTCGCCACTTCTGCTTGGTCGAAGGCTAGCGCAACAGCACTGGCTCTGGCTGCGTTCTCCCACTCTTCATGGCTGACGACACCCTCGAAGCTGATGCCTACCAGTGATGGATTGGTGAGCGAACGCGCACCACCCTCGAAACGCACCAGGGGGATGATTGAGTTCGTCCCCATGTTGACATATACCCACCACCACTCACTCCAGGGATCATAATCGAACCACATTTCGTAATCCCAGGGGTTGGGGACGAGCGCCAGCACATCGGGATGCGTGTAGATAAAATCGCGCAGGATCGGCTCAGCTTGTGCGCGCAGCCCATCATCCGCACCAAAATAGACCTCCGAGGCGTAGATGCGCGCGCGCTCAGGACTGACGACCGCCCAACCCAACTCATTGCCATCTGCATCCCAGAAGGTGACGTGCCAAATGCCGTACGCGTTGCGCGTGTCGTAGGCGGCTGCGGTCCAGCCGGGATACGTATCCAAGCTGCCGACGAACGGCGGTGATGAAGCCGCCAGCGCGATCACGGCGTCCGCGCTGTAATCATCCTGCGCGCCGGCGATGCCAGGCAGCGCAGTCACGATAATGACGAACAGGATCAGCAAGGAATGGCGAATTCGCATGGTCATTCTCCCCAGTAGGGGCGGTTTGCGCACCGCCCGCTCGGTTGCTACGCCCGGTCAGCGATGATGCCGCGCATCTGCACATTGTGTCCGGGAAAGATCTGATCGAAGGCGTCATTACCGACGCGCTTGAGCAGAATCTCCGCCAGCACGTCGCGGTAGTCGGTCGTCACTTCCAGATCGCCATCATCCAGCGCATCTGGTGCCAGCCCACGCCAGTCGGCGTAGATTTGGCCGGTCGCGCCGCCTCCCATGATGAACATCGCGTTGCCATGCCCATGATCGGTGCCCCGGCTGGCATTTTCGGCCACACGCCGGCCGAACTCGCTCATCGTGACGACCGTGACACGATGCATATAATCACGCATATCGGTATAGAACGCGGCCAGCCCACGCCCCAAATCATCGAGTAGATAGGCCATCTCGCCTTCTGCTCCCCCCTGCTCCTCGTGTGTATCCCAGCCGCCGATATCGATCGCGGCGATCTCAAGCCCCAGATCAGCCTTGATCAACTGCGCGATTTGGCGCAGCCCCATGCCGAAATCGCTGTCTGGGTATTCCGCACCATGCGCCGGTTGGTAGTCGATGGCGCTGAGCGCCGAGAGGATATCGATCGTATCGAACACACGTGCCGCCTGCGTTTGCAGCAGGTCACCCGGCGCATTGATCTGGTACATGCGCGCGATCGTCTGCTGGATGCTGGCGAGCTGATCTTCCCGACCACCCAGATGGAAATCGGCAATCGAACGCAGCGAAATCGCGCTGACCGGACCGCGCAGCGAGCTGGGCAGCATCGCCCCGATACCGACCGCTCGGAAAGGCGAACCGTTCTGCCAGGCCGCCGTCTGCAAGTGACGGCTGATCCAGCCCGAAGCGGTCGTCTTGTCTCCGGGAATGCCGCGCTCCATGTATTCCATCGCGTCGAAATGCGAGCGCGTATCGTGCGGCGAGCCTGCGGCGTGGACGATAGTCAAAGCGCCCGCCGTGTAGATCTCGTGCAGCGGCCGCAAGGAAGGGTGCAGACCGAAGAAGCCGTTCAGATCGACGGCAGACAGCTCACTTCGCCCCGGCTCTGGGATGGCGATAGTCGGGCGGCGGTCGTAGTAGAGCGCGCCCTCGCCATACGGCACAACCGCGTTCAAGCCGTCCATGCCACCGCGCTGGAAGATCGCGATGATGATGTCGCGTTCGCCGCTCGTCTGAAAATCGGGCGAAAAGACGAGCTTCGGCATCCAGGACGGGAGCAGCGATTGGCTGACGCCCAACACGCCCGCCGCTCCCGCCGATTTGAGAAAGTCACGTCGTGAAAGAGACATCTTGCGCTTCTCCTCCGAGAACAGCTCAGTACCATTGGAAATAGGGCGATGCGTAGAGTAAGCCGAGCAGCGTGGGCAGCTTGTCTCCCCGCTCCCAGTCTTCGAGCGCGCGGTCGCCGCTGCCGCCGGTCACGAAGCTGATGAGCTGCGCTCGATCCTCCGCAGGCAGCGTGCCGTTGATAATGCGCTTGGAAGCCAAATCGACCAGATCAGCGGCACTGGTCGCCGGCGGCAGCAGCGCATTCAAATCGAGATCGCCGCCCTCGTACCAGTCTTCGGCTGCGAACGATAGACCGAAGCCCATGTTCCAGCGCTCAAGCAGCATCCCGGTGCTGATCCATGCAGGGGCGACATCTGGGTAGCCGTTCGGTGGATGCCAGTGAAACGGGATCTGGCCCGCGCCCTCGCTCGCCCAGATAATCCAATCGACATTGTGCGGCGTGAAAGCGGTGTCGAACGAGCGCAGAATGCTCACGAGCAGATGCACCGGCCGCTTGAACTTCTGGCCTGCCGACGCCATGAACTCTGGCGAGCGCAGCAGATGGCGCAGCACAGCGCGAATATCCCCATCGGTTTCGATGAACACCTGCGCCGTCGAGTCGACCAGGCTTTGCGGCGGCTGATCGGCGACGAAGCGGCGCACCAGCTTGAAGGCGATGTAACGCGCGGTCGCCGGGTGTGCCGCCAACATGTCGAGCGCCTCCAAGCCTTCTTCGATGCCGCGTCCGGCGGGGAAGGTGCGCCCAAGAAATACCTTTTCGCCATCATCATGCCTATTCGGGTCGAAGATGAAGCGTCCAGCCCAACTGTCGCGCACCGTCCAGCCGGTCAGAATGCGGGCCAGCTCGCGCACATCTTGCTCGGTATAGCCGCCATCGACGCCGAGCGTGTGCAGCTCCATGACTTCGCGGGCGTAATTCTCGTTCGGGTGCTCGCGGTCGCTATAGGCCTGATCCAGGTAGTAGAGCATGGCCGGGCTTTTGGCCGATGCGAACAGCAGATCGCGAAATTTGCCCATCGCATGACGGCGAATGACTTCGTGATCATCGACGACCTTGTCGGCCAGATAGTCGCTGATCGGGATGTTGAAATGATCCGTCCAGAATTCGACCATCAGCTCATAGAGCTGCCGTTCGCTGTAGGCCGCTCGGAAGATCCGCCCCCAGAGTGCCGCCTGGTACGGAATACCGTAATCCTCATCGGCAGCGGCCTGCACCTCTGCGTACGGTGCGGTTAGTACCGGGTATTCAGCCAGCAGCGCATCAACGCGCGGGTCTTCGATCGCTTCTGGCGCAAGCTGCCAGTCGATGTAAGCATCGATGCCCATCGCATGGATACGCTCGACATCGACGGAGCGCGGCCCCCACGTCAGCCGGTTCAATACGTGCAGTTCGGCGCTGTTGGCGAGCGCGCCATCACTGGACGCTTGTACAGCTCGTGCGCCTGACCAGCGGATGCCGCTTGCAAGCCCCAAGCCCAGCGCCGTTATCCCGGACAGCCGCAAGAAATCGCGGCGGTGGATCGGCATGTTGTCCTCCTTACCATCGCTCTTGTTTGTCGGCCAACCGCCTCCAGCGTAAACCGCTCACTTGACGCACAGATGACGATCGGCGCGCCATTTGTGACGATCTCGTCAAAAACGCCGGGTTCTGTAGAAGCTCGCCTTGCTGCCCACATTACAGGAGTAGATGGATGCGCATATTGGTCGTGCGCGGAGCATTGGAGGATTGACCATGCCCGGACCGATCGTTCATTTGGTAGTACAGCAGCGTCTTCCGATGATGCTGCGTGAATTGGGCGGTGATCGCGGACGTGAACTAGCGGAGACCCTGCGCGCCGATCCATGCAGTCCCTACGCGGCCTTTGGCAGCATGGGGCCAGATTTCCTGTTCTTTTCGGTCAAGGAATACGGCAGCGCCCTGGCCGACTTGGTCAACGGCATCTTCGCCGTTTACGATGCGATGGAGCCGATCATCGACTTTTATGAGGAGAACATCAAGCCGATCGCCGATGCCATCGACGACATCACAACAGCCATCGATCAGGCGCTCTTTCAGGGCTTGTTCAGCGATCTGCAAGCCGTCGCGGGCACAATGAAAGATGCACTGCTGCTGGCGGCGGGTAACTTCCTCTCCAGCCATATCGATCCGTTCTATTTTTTCTTCCCCAAGCTTCAATCGGGCGCACCTGAGACCGATTGGTACTGGTTCGACTTCCTGCACTACCGGCGCACCGGCCAGTTCTGCTCGGAGATGTGGCGTATTGCCAACACGCAGAACGACGACGATCTGCGCCGCTACGTGCTCGGTTACGCCAGCCATATCGGCACCGATGTCGTCGGCCACCCGTTCGTCAACGCAGTCGTCGGCGGCCCATACCGGATGCACTGGCGGCGGCATAAGCTGGTCGAAAACTGGATCGACGCCTACGCCCGCAATCACTACGGCGAGCTGGCGGGCATCAAGAGCTGCCTGCAGCTCACCAGCGACGAGAACGCCCTCTACAGCGACCGTGCGATTTCCGGCAGCTACTGGTGGAAGCTGGTCGCCTTCCCCGATGAGAAAATGCCGGACAAGCTCAGCCAGATGTTCGTCGATGCCATGAACAGCGTCTACAGCGGCATCGATCACCCGCCGTTCTTCAACACTGCCGATGTCGACTCGACCTACCGGCTGTGGTTGATGTGGTTCAAGAGGGCAACGAGCGTCGGCAGCGCGCGCAAGCCGGTGCCGGTGCCACCTCCAGGGAGTGCGACTGCCGCCCTGGTCAGCGACTACATCGACGGGTTTCCACCCTTCCCCGGCGGCGGTGGCAGCGGCGGCAGCAGCTTCAGCTTGAGCGCCATCTTTGAGGCGATCTGGAACTTCCTCAAGTGGCTCGGCGAGGTCATCGCCCACACGCTTGAATGGATCGTCACCAATATCGTCAACATCGTGCTGCTGCCGATCACCGAGGCGATCGGGCTGCTCAAGTGGCTGGTCTACCAACTGCACAAGCTCATCTACACGCTCTACGACGAGATGCGCTTTGGACTGGTGCTGGCGGGTCTGCTCTTCCCGGAACCGGAAGATCTGACGCGCCCGATGGTTGGTACCACGCTTTGGGCACCGGCTTTCATCAACACGGCTGCCGCGCATACGACGTTGGGCGGCGTGCCAAACTTTGGCTTTTACCCACTGCGCAGGAACAATCAGCGGAGCGCGACCGAGCTGCTGGAGATCCACCTGCGCTATCCCCAAACGCCGCGCGAACGCCGGCATGCCGAGCGGATGCCGCGCGTCTTCGAAGGTGCCAATCCAGAACAGTTCATCGACGGCGGCTTCGCGTTCGACCCGGTGATCGAGGCGCTGTATGTGGCGACCGAACCTTACGACACACCGAAGGCGACGCACACCATCGACCAAGCGACGTGGAACACGCCGCAGTTCGGCAGCGCGCTTCACTTCTGTTCGCGCCTGATCGCCGGGCACATCGATCGGATGCCCAATTTCAACCTTGATGGCGACCGCGGCTACGGCTGGAAGACCTGGCGCGCTCTAAAGCCCAATTTGATCGAAGGCCCAATCGTCGGCGGGGTGCGCGACGATCTGCTCAACCCATCCAACTACCAGACCGATGTCGAGTACATCGACGCCTGAGGCAGGGAGGAAGCCATGTTTCCCAATCCCAACGATCACGACCAAGGTCGAGACTACGACAACCTGCCGGATTTCCCAGGCGAAGGTAAAGGTGATGATGGGACTTTTGCCGGCCGCACCTACCTCTACATCCGTACCCATCCCGCCGACACAGGTGCAGAGCCGCTGGCCGCTGGCCTCCAGTTTTGGCTCAGCCCGGATATCCGCATTCGCAAGCCGGACAGCACGATCGGCACCGAGGCAGTTGCAGGCCAGCTCAATCATATCGAGGTGACGGTCAATAACGCGGGCGGCATCCCCGCGATCGATGCCTACGTCGATGTTTTCCTGAATCCACCCGCTGCGGCGATGACACCCTCGACGGCGATCCTGCTTGGCGGGCAGTATGTCAACGTCGCGCCGTTCAGCTCGACGACGGTCAGCTTTCCGTGGACGCCGCCGACCGGCCAGCCGACTCACCGCTGCTTGATCGCCCGAGTCAGCCTGATCGCTCCACCGGATACGTACAGCAATCCAGCGGTCTTTGAGGTCGCCGCCGATCGACATATCGCGCAGCGCAACAT
>CAYTME010000008.1:28827-29132 GCA_964438415.1 uncultured Pleurocapsa sp.
ACATCAGCTTCAGTTTCCAGTTCGCCAACATCCGGGCGGCCAGCGGACGTTTTCGGCTGCGCATGGAGGCAGCGCCCCCCGAGGTTCAGACAACCGTCCTGCGCGATGCGTTCGGCGACCGCGCTGAGCGCATCACCGTGCGCGCACTGCGCGCGCCGCGCCTGCTGCTCGACCGTCCATTGACGCCAATGGCCGCGTCACCGATGGCGACGCCCAAAGTCGAGCCGCAGGGCTGCTTAGCGCTGATCATGAGGCTGCTCGGTCTGCGCGGCCAACCGCCTCGGCCTGACGACGTGTCAGGTGTC
>CAYTME010000008.1:29262-30050 GCA_964438415.1 uncultured Pleurocapsa sp.
AATCGTGCAGTACGAGTGAAGTCGATCTCGAAAGCGCGCCCCTCTCTGGTCGAGAGGGGCGTTCGCTGCAAACCGAGCGCGCTGCGCTCGGTGCGCTCGTATCCCCATCAGTAGCGCAGCAGGGCGGCAGGCTGCTCGCCTGGCTCCAGCAAGTAGACCGCGCCGCCTTTAGCCAGCGTCTCTATCGCAGCCAGGTTGAGCAGATCCTCACCTGCCTCGGCATCAAGTGTCACGCTGCCGCTTTCAGGATCGAAGGATCCACGAGCACCCTGGCCCGGCGGCACGTAGAGCGCGGCCACACGTCCGTAATGTGCGGCAGGCACGATGCGTTCCAGACCGAGCGCCGTCGACTCTGGGTCATGCGCGCGGGCGCGCAGGCGCGCGATCGCATCATTACGCTCTTGGTCGGCGAGCGCATCGACGACCCAAAGCGCGCGCCGGTGGATGGCTGGCTCGCTGCGTGCCTCCGGATCTAGGTCGATGCCGCCGGCAAGAACTGGGCAGCGGCTGATCTCTTGGTACAAGGCCCGGTTGACATTGGTTCCGATCAGGATCAGCGGCGCGCGCGCCGCGCCGATATGGGCGCAGACAGCGCGATCGACTAATTGGAAGAACTCACGCACATCTTGTTTCCGCAGGCTCTCGTCACCAGAGCTGCCCTGCCCGTGAAACATCGTGCCGCTGCCTGCACCGATGCTGTGCTGCTGAAGATGGCGCTCACGCTCGATCGAGCGCAGATAATCGCGCAGACTGCGCGGCGTCTTGCCCAGATCGACGCGCTGCCAGTC
>CAYTME010000008.1:30077-31898 GCA_964438415.1 uncultured Pleurocapsa sp.
CGTCGTAGAGCGCAACCTCAGAGAGATCGAGGACAAGCGTGTAAAACGGGGACGTCAGGCGCACCGCGGGCAGCAGCGGCAGCACGTGAAAGCGCTCGCCCACGACCGCCATCGTCTCGAACGCCAGCGGCAGTTGGAAACGCAGCATCAGATCGCGCGACGCAAAGAGCGCCAGCCCATCGCTGCGCTGTGACCACAGCACCTGTTCATCCTCTGCCAGTGATGTAATTGTTTCGACCAGATTCATGCAGTCAGGCCAGCAGCGCCTCAGCTCGGCTTCGACCTGGCTGCACAAGTTCTTGAAGCGAATCGGGTTTTGTCGGGTTTGATCGCCTCCACGCACGGTCGGCATGTAAATCGTGATGCATGGCGCGCAGCAAGGCGCGAGCAAGGTGGTGAGATGATCGGCAGTGACAACGTCGTGATTCACCAACGCTATCATCATGCAAACCTCCTGTGGTGTGTTCTGAGAGCTGGGTTCATGCTCGTGGCAGTCTTTGGGCAGCGGTTACATCTGAGATCGGCACGACACCATCCCCGCGAAGCCACCAACGAGCGCTCAGCAGAATGTGTCATGAGCCTCGAACCGAGAAATCAGAACCACGTTTGCTTGACCTCACCGTAATGCAAAATGCCACAATGCACACCCCCGAAAACAGGGGGATACCACTGTGGAACATGGAGCTTGACAACGGCGGGAGTCGCCTCGACGAAAATTTGCATCTCCCGCAGGCGCTCATTAGAATAACGCCACCTTTCTTTCCGCCAACGCGGCGGAAATAGGGTTATCCCCTATGCCTATCGAGTGTGAATGTCTTTAGGAGGAGTCCAGGATGAAAAGAGTATTGTTGATCCTGTCGGTATTTGCGCTGATGGCCGTCTTCGGTGCAGCAGTGCTTCCCGCCGCCGCGCAGCAGTGCGACGATCCGATCGGCTGTGTCGTCATCGGACCCGATGACCCGATCACGATCGCCTACATGTTGACCGTGTCAGGTGGTACGGCTGCTCTCGGCGAAGACTCGCTCGGTGCGATCCAGGTCGCTATCGACGACCGCGATGGCATGCTGCTCGGCCGTGACATCGAGCTGATCGGCGAGGACAGCCTCTGCTCGGCTGAAGGCGGTCAGGCTGCAGGCCAGCGCATCGCCGCCAACACCCAGGTGCTTGGCATCATCGGCAGCAACTGCTCCAGCGAAGCGGTGGCAGCTTTGCCGATCATCAGCGAAGCCGGCATGCTCATGATCTCGCCGTCGAACACATCGCCGCGCCTGACTGAGACGGATCCGGATAAGGGCGGTGTCTACCAACCGGGTTACTTCCGCACCGCGCACAATGATCTGTTCCAGGGCGCGATCGCGGCCGAATTCGCTTACAACATCCTGGGCAAGCGCGCGCTGGCGACCGTCCATGACGGCAGCCCGTATGCCGAAAGCCTGCAGGCGGTCATGGCCGATAACTTCGCCGAACTTGGTGGTGAGGTCGTCTTCCAGGGCGCGGTCAACGTCGGCGATACCGACATGAGCGCGATTTTGACCGACATCGCTGCGTCGGGCGCGGATATCATTTACTTCCCGATCTTCCAGCCGGAGTCGGAATTCTTCACCGTCCAGGCGCGACAGACCCCTGGCCTCGAAGAGGTGACGTTGATGGGCGCTGATGCCAGCTTCGCCGACAACTTCCCGGAGAACGCCGGCGCTGCCGCGGTCGGCAAGTTCCTGTCGGGTCCGTATGTGGCCGAGAGCGAAGCCTACAGCACCTTCTTGGAGCGTTGGGCTGAAGTCATCGGCGGCGTGCCGCCCAGCGGTTTCCACGCCTTCGCCT
>CAYTME010000008.1:31908-44018 GCA_964438415.1 uncultured Pleurocapsa sp.
GACGCTACGAACATCCTGCTCAATGCGATCGAACAGGTCGCTGTCGTCGCCGATGATGGCACCATCGTTGTTGGCCGTCAGGCGCTGCGCGATGCCATTTCCGATCTTGAGAACTACCCGGGTCTGACGGGCAATTTGACCTGCGGCGACACGGGCGACTGCGCCACTGGCGAAGCGCTGGCCGTTTTCGAAATCACCCAGGCCGAGGTCGATGGCAACTGGCCGCCACCAGTCGTCTGGCTGCCGGGTATGGACGAAATGATGGAGCCAGGCATGTAATTTGACCTGTCAAACGGGTCGCTGAATTCGAGGAATGAGCCAGAACGTGCGTCGTCTGACTGGAGTTCTGGCTCATTCTATGAGCGGTGACAATTGCATGAAAAGTTACGCCATTCGATTGATAAGACAGAGTTTATTCGTATCGGAGGCTTTGTTTTGCCTAGCTCGGTACAGCACAGGGGTAAACCGAGCAGTCTGGCCCCTGACGAAGGCGCGCTGGCAACCTGCGATCAGCGCGAGCTAGACTGAGCGCGTCTCTCGAACGTGTCAGGGGGTCTGTTCAGACCAGAGCATCATGTCGTGCGGGTATAAACAAAGCTAGGAATTGATTCGGGTATGTCGTGCGCTGGCGCGATCTAGATGGGTGATGCCAATGACCGCAATATCTGCTCCACGCAAACGCCTGTTCGAGGACTTCTCGTGGGTGGACTTCGTCATCAATGCACTGCGCGTGATCATCATCCTCTTGGTGATCATCGGATCGACCAACACGCTGCTATCCGGGCGTTTCACCTTGGAACAGTGGGTCAGTCTGTTCGTCTCCGGGCTGGCACAAGGCAGCATCTACGCGCTGATTGCGCTGGGCTATACGTTGGTCTACGGCATCTTGCTCATGATCAACTTCGCGCACGGCGAAGTCTTCATGTCTGGCGCGCTGACGACCGTCTTCCTGGCGATCGCATTTGACCGATCTGGATTTCTCGATAGTCATCCGCTGCTGGCGATCCCGCTCTTGATGGGCTTCGCGGCACTGGTCTCGATGACGGTTGCCCTGCTCTTGGAGCGCATCGCGTACCGGCCGCTGCGCAGCGCGCCGCGCCTTGTGCCCCTCATCACCGCGATCGGCGCATCGTTCTTCCTGCAGTACACTTTTCGCGGCTTGTTCGGCTCGCAGTTTCGCAGCTACCCCAGCGTTGACGCGCTCACCGGCAGCTTCAGCATCGGCACGATCGGCGTGCCGATCGTGCAGCCGGTCGTCTTCATTTCCGCCCTGCTGCTCATGGGCGGGCTGTACTGGCTGGTCAACCGCACCAAGATCGGCAAGGCGATGCGCGCCGTTTCCGAGAACAAAGAGGTTGCGCGGCTGATGGGTATCGATATCGATAAAGTGATTATGTTCACTTTCGCTATCGGTGGGGCGCTGGCGGGCGCAGCGGGGGTCATCAACGGCCTATTCCGCCCGCAGGGGGTCAACTTTTTCATGGGTTTCATCCCAGGTATCAAGGCCTTCACCGCGGCGGTGCTGGGCGGCATCGGCAATATCCCCGGCGCGATGCTCGGCGGCCTGTTCCTCGGCGTCATCGAGGCTATCGGTCCCAACCTCGTCTTCAACGGTCTCGGCATTCCCGGCCCGAACCAGCTCAAAGATGTGATCGCATTCACCATGCTGGTGCTGGTCCTGATCTTCAGGCCTCAGGGCTTGCTCGGAGAGCGCCTGACGGAAAAGAAAGCGTAGGGTAGAGACACGTGGACACGCAGCAAAATTCGATCTGGCGCAGCGCCCTTCAGTCTGGCTTGATACTGGGCATCGTCTTACTCTATATCGGCGTGATCGGGATGCTGGTCGCCTTCCAGGGCCGTGAAGTCGTCTTCCAACTGTTCTCGCTCGGCCAGCTTCTGATCGTCCTGCCGCCGCTGATCGCGGGGTGGATGGCCGCACGGCGGGCGCAAAAACACGGCGGATCACCGCTGATGATGCTGCCCGCTGCCGCGCTCGCTGGAGCGGTGGTGGCCGTGCCCACGCTGATCCTTCTGTTCATCAACGCGAACGTGGAGGGCGTGCGTGACATACTGGTCAACGTCAACCGCAACTGGGTGACGATGATCACCTTCGACAACAGTGCTGATCTATTCACCGGCGGAGCGACGCTGCTGTTGGTGACGACAGTATCGGGGCTGGTCGGCGCGGTGCTGGTGCTGCTGCCGGAAAAACTGCGCAGCGCACTGCTGTTCGCGCTCGGCTTGACGATCTTGGTCGGCATGTTCGGCGAAACGACTCGCCAAATCCTGCAGCAGATCCTCCCGCGTGAGACGGTCGATACCATCTTCAGGCGTGCATCGCTGCGCCAGACCCCGGCGTTGATCTTGTTGATCCTCGGTCTCATCGGCAGCTTGATCTGGTCGTTCGGCAGACGGTCGGCTGCGCGCGGCTATCAGCAGATGTCCAGCCGTCCCAAAACGATAGTGCAGCGTATCGCCTTGATCATATTGGTTGTGGCGCTGCTGGCGCTTCCCTGGCTGGTCGGGCGCGCGCTGAGCGACATCATGGTCACCGTGGGAATTTACGTGCTGATGGGCTTGGGACTCAACATCGCCATCGGCCTCGCCGGTCTGCTCGATCTGGGCTATGTGACCAACTTTGCCGTCGGCGCGTATATCGCGGCCGTGCTGACCTCCACCGGGCCGCTCGGTCTAACTGGGGGACAGATGAGCTTCTGGATCGTCATCCCGATCGCCCTCTTGGCGGCGATGATCACCGGCTTCATCTTCGCGGTTCCGGTGCTCAAAATGCGCGGTGACTACCTCGCGATTGCGACACTCGGCTTTGGCGAGATCGTCGGCACACTGGCAATCTCCGACTGGCTGCGACCGGTGATCGGCGGTGCTCAGGGCGTGCTCTTCATCCCGAAGCCGAATTTCTTCGGCATCGAGCTGGTGAACCCCGAGCAGCTCTACTATATCGTGCTGGCCGCCTGCGCATTGACTTTGTTCGTCTCGATCCGACTCAACAATTCGCGCACAGGGCGTCGATGGATGGCGATCCGCGAGGATGAAGATGTCGCGGGGGCCATGGGTATCGATGTCGCGCGGGCAAAACTGCTCGCCTTCACCGTCAGCGCGGCGACCGGCGGTGTTGCCGGTGCAATCTTCGCTGCAAAAGTCGGCACGGTCTTCCCGAACAGTTTCACCGTGTTCGTGTCGATCAACGTGCTCAGCCTGATCATCGTCGGCGGCATGGGCAGCAATCCGGGCATCGTGCTCGGCGCGATCGCGCTCGTGGGTATGCCGGAGCTGCTGCGCGAATTCTCCGATTACCGTTGGCTGATTTACGGGGCGCTGCTCATTTTTATGATGCTGAACCGGCCCGAAGGACTGCTGCCATCGAAGGTGCGCCAGCGCGAATTAGCCAGCGAAACGCCACCGCAGCCTGATCCGGCGGCACGTCAGGTACAGCCGGCCATCAGCGGCGATTGAGCAGGCACATCAGGAGCGAGCAACGATCATGACAGCGTCTCATTCCAGCGACCCGATCTTGTACGCCAAAGGCATGACCAAGCGTTTCGGCGGTCTAGTCGCGGTCGATCATCTCGACTTCTCCATTCCCCGCAACGCGATCGCCAGCATCATCGGCCCCAACGGTGCTGGGAAGACGACGTTCTTCAACTGCATCACGGGCTTCTACCAGATCGACGAAGGCGAGATCGTTTTCAACGGCACGCGCATTAATGGCAAAACGCCGGATCAGATTACGCGCATGGGCATCGCGCGCACCTTCCAGAACATTCGTCTGTTCAACAATATGACCGCCATCGAGAACATCATGGTCGGTCAGGAGCCGCATCTGCGGGCTGGATCGGCGCAATCTTGGGGCTTCGGAGCGCGCGCGAAGAGGACGCCGCATCGGAGAGACGCGCCAATGAATTACTCAAGTTCGTTGGACTAGGCAGCAAAGGCGACCTGCTGGCGCGCAATCTCTCGTATGGCGACCAGCGCCGATTGGAGATCGCGCGTGCACTGGCGAGCGAGCCGCAGCTTATCCTCTTGGATGAGCCAACCGCCGGCATGAACCCCAGTGAGACGGCGCAGACAACACAGTTCATCCGGCGGCTGCGTGACGAGCTGGGCATCACGGTCGTCCTCATCGAGCATGACATGCGCGTCGTCATGACCATCTCGGAGCACATCACCGTGCTCGATTTCGGCACCAAGATCGCTGAGGGGCTGCCGAAAGACATCCAGAGCAATCCGCGCGTGATCGAGGCTTATCTGGGGCGCGGCGCGGCTGCCGCGCTCTCCTGATCGGAAACGGCAGGCAGTGATGGCGCTTCTAGACGTACACAACATCCACTCTTACTACGGCAACATTCACGCGCTCAAAGGGCTGACGTTCCACGTCGAACAAGGCGAAATCGTCTGCTTGATCGGCTCGAACGGTGCTGGCAAAACGACCACACTGCGCACGATCACCGGATTGATGCATCCGCGCGTGGGCAGTCTTCAGTTCGAGGGACGCGATATCTCGCATATGCGCGCAGACCTGCTGCCCGCGAAAGGGATCGCGATGGTGCCGGAAGGGCGCGGCATTTTCGCCAAGCTGACGGTTGAAGAAAACCTCGAGCTGGGTGCCTATCATCGCAATGACGCCGTGGGCATCCGCCAGGACAAGGAGAAGGGCTATGCGCTTTTCCCGCGCCTATCCGAGCGGCGCAAACAGATCGCGGGGACGATGAGCGGCGGTGAGCAGCAGATGCTCGCCATTGCCCGCGCGCTGATGGCTCGACCGCGCCTGCTGCTGCTCGACGAACCATCGATGGGATTGGCGCCGGTGCTGGTCGAAGCGGTGTTCGACACGATCAAGCGCATCAATGATGAAGGCGTGACCGTGCTGCTGGTCGAGCAGAATGCGCTGATGGCGCTCGATATCTCTGACCGCGGCTATGTGCTGCAAAGCGGTGAGATCGTGCTGGCGGACACCGCGGATCGGCTGCGCAGCGACCCGATGGTGCAGAAGAAGTACCTCGGCGTCGATTGAGCGAGGTGCAGTGACGCGGTGCCGTCCGAGCATCTCGGTCGCACATCCACGCTCACTCGCTGCGCTCGACTCCGACGGCGGATCACAAACTTCCGACCGCCGCCTTTCGCACTTCATCAAGCGATGCGCAAGCTCCTCTTTCTTTCGCTGCATCCAGCGCCTGCGAGCTGATACGCGTCTTTAGCCGCGCGTGGAGCGGCGCGAGTAAATGGTTGGCGACGAAAGCCTCCGTAGACGGATGATGCATGAGCAGGCCGAGCAGCTCGGCGCTTCGTTCGGCCTTACCCTGTGCTTCATACAGCCATGCCTGCACAGCCAGAAGATGTGCTTGCACGCTCAGACTGCCGATTTGCACCGCAATCTGCAGGCCTTCCTGCACCATGTGACCCGCTATTTCATGATGGCCTGATAGGAGCTCGATGAAAGCGAGATATGCGGCGCTGTCGGCGATGTTGATCGGATTGTTGACCGAGCGCGCCTGCGACATCCCCTCGGCAAAGGCGATGCGTGCTCCCTCTAAATCACCCTCAAGCTGTGCCAGAATGCCGCGCTGCAGCAGGAGTGATGCCCTTTCGCTCGATGCGTCGTCGCCCAACAACCGCGAAAACTCGTCCAGGTAAAACCTGGCCACAGGGAAATTGCGTGCCTCGGTTTCGACTGCCCCCATCACCAAGCTGCTCAGCAAGACATACCAAACTTCGCCAAAGCTCTTGGCTATGTTCAGCGACTCGAGCGCGTGCGCCCGCGCAGCGACGATGTCGCCTTGCTTCCGGACGATGGTGGAGAGTGTAGCCAGGCCAAATGCCAGAAATGCCGGCGAATCAAGCTTGCGCACCAGCGCAATGCCCTCCTCGACTAAGGCGCGCGCGGCAACGAAATCGCCCAATTCATGCTGAGTCAGCCCCATATTGAGCAGCGTTCCTGCGTAGTTCACCTGCGCCTTCAGTTCGCTGTAAATGGACAGCGCCTCGCGTTGAAATGCCAGTGCCTCTTGGTACTTGCCGGTCTCCATGCAGAGATTGGCGAGATTATTGGCTGCAATACCGACGTTCACACGTTCGCCTGTTTCGCGCGCGATCTTGAGCGCATCTTGGTACAGCGCGAAGGCGCGCTCCCGTTCTGTGGAACCTAGCAGATTGGCGGTGGTATTTAGACAGCCAAAGATGCCGCGCCGGTTACCTGATTTCTTAAAGAGAGTCATCGCTGCGTCTAAATGCTCGAAAGCTGCCTGCCGTTCGCCCAGGCCGCCGACGATGACAGCGAGGTTGAAGTGACAGCCTGCCAGCCCTTCCGAGTCGCCCAAGCTTTCAAATACGCGCATGGCATCCTCGAAGTGGTCGCGGCTGCGCGTGGGATTGCTGTCGCGATAGAAGCTGCCCAGCGCCTGCAGGAATTTCGCGGTCACGGTTTCATCCTGTAATGACTGCGCCAAGCGATAGGCCTCTTCGAGCCTGCTCTGCGCTTCCTCGATCCTGCCCTGCATGTGGTCAATGCTGTGAAGACTGAGCAGGCAGTGAATGGTATGCGGCACATCGCCCAGCTCGCACGCCAGCGCAAGGCTTTCTGTGAGGCAGTCGATCGCGGATGGGAACTGCCCAAGAGCGGCAAGGGCATCGCCCATCATTTTCAGAAGCCCCATGCGCGCCGCACGGGCGTCTTCCGGCTGCGCGGCGAGCGCCTTGTCAGCCAGCGCGGCCGCGCCTTGGTAGTCACCTATCGTCTGAAGCCGTTCGGCCGCCATTCGGGCATATCGGGCGATCTTGGCTTGACTGCCAACTGCATACCAATGGTCGAAGAGGCGTTGAGCGTATGTCGCGTCATCGGGATAGACGGTTTCAATCGCCAGCGCGACCTGTTCGTTGAACAGGCGCAGCTCATCGATCGTCAATTCGCTCAAGACCACCTGGCGCACCTTATCATGGGCGAAGCGCCAGCGTTCCTCCTGAACCTCCAGCACGGCGACCTCGCTCGCGACCTGCAGCCACTCATCGACCAAGGAGGCCTCTGGAAGAGCGCGCAGAATATTCAGATCGACATCGCGCCCCGCCACTGCCGCCAATTTGAGGAGACCGAACAGATGCTGCGGAATGCGCGCCAGACGTCGCTGAACTATCTTGCGGATGCCGCCTGCCAGGATTGAGCGCGGCAGTGTCATCTGTCCGATGTCGCCTAGTCGTCCGGCGGCTTCTGCCAGCGCGCGCACGACCTCGATCATGAAGAAGGTGTTGCCCTCGGTCTCCTGCCGCAAACGTTCGACAATATTCGGATCGCGTCCGTTCTCTCCCAAGATGCCCGCACTCAACTCAGCGATCTCATCATCACTAAGCCGATCGAGCGGCATGACTTTGGCACCGGGCAGTTCCTTCGGCAGTCCGGGGCGCTCATCGCTCCGATAGCTGGCGACGATCAACAGCGGCAGTTCGGCGCTCAACGCGATCAGACGCTTGAGCGGTTCGAGGCTCTCAATGCTCCACTGCAGATCCTCTAACAGCAGCGTCATAGGTTCCGATCGCCGGCGCATGAGATCGACGATGACAGACGTCAGGCGCTGCTGCCCCGCTTCTCCCTGCAATTCTGGCACACTCCCGACCTTGCGCTCGAGCAGTGTGTCGATATCGGGAACCAAGGGCTTGAGGATGGCTGCCTCCAGGTCGCTCACATCGAGCGAAAGCACCAAGCGGCGCAGCGGATCGCGCCAGAGTTGGTACGGCAGACCGCCACCTTCGACCGCCTGCCCGCGCAGCACGACAGCGCCTTCGACCAGCGCCTGCGTGCGGAGTTCGTCGAGCAGGCGCGATTTGCCGATACCGCTTTCGCCAGCCACCAACCAGGCGCTGCCTCTGCCAGCGACCGCATCCGCCAGCGCACGCCTCAATTTGCGCAGTTCCTCCGTCCGACCGACAAAGGCCGCCGCTTGGACGAAGCTCTCACGGATCGCCTGCGTCTCGGGAGGAGTCGGCATCCCCGCCGCATTGCAAAGCGCCTCGATAGTCTCGCTGGCACCAGCATAGCGCTCAGCGGGTGTCTTCGCAAGCAGTTTGGCGATCACGCCGACCAATGCGTCATCCACCTGCAGCCGATCAAGTGCAGGTGACTGCCCGATGATAGCGGCCACCTGCTCATCCAAGCTGGCCTGTCTGTTGAACGGGTACTCACCCGCCAACAGTTGAAATGCCATCACCCCGACCGCGTATAGGTCAGCGCTTTCAGTGACCGCGACCGCGCCGTCTGCCAGCACTTCTGGTGCCATGTAATGCAGCGTGCCGGACGGAAGGTCGGATTGTGACTGCTGGCCGCGGGAAACAGCCAGCCCGAAATCGAGCACTTTGACTCTGTTATTGACCACCAGCGCGTTATCAGGCTTGAGGTCTCGGTGGATGATGCCGCGGCGGTGAAGATATGCCAGTGCTTGCAAGACCTCGATGATCAGCGTGAGGCGCTCTGAGATCGTCTTGTTCAAGCCATATGACAGGAGGTTCGCCGGTTTCGCGAGCAGCTCCATGGTGTAGAAAGGCTGGCGATCCGCCTCGAAGCCGTAGTCGAGAACACTGATGATATTTGGGTGGCGCAAAGAAGAGAGAGTCCTGAACTCCTCCGCCAGCGCTGCCCACAGCCCAGACGATGTCCCGAACGTGGCGCGTGACATGAATTCCAGCATTTCGGCTGGGATATTCACACGCTTGAAAGCGACGAAGCTGTGGGTCAGGCGGTCATACGCCCGATAAACCGCGCCCATGCCGCCGGCACCGAGCTGTTCGTGCAGGCGGTAGCGATGGGCGATGATTTGGGTTTCGCTGGCAGCGGCCATCCGTTAGCTCCGGCTGATTATGACGTGATGCGGTCTTCTTCGGCGACAAAACTGCTGATCCACTGCAGAGCCGTCTGCCGATCGGCGAAGATCCTGCTGTCGATGCGTTCGTCTTCAACAGCGGCAGCGCGGGCACGACGCATCGCAAGCTGGCCAGAGAGCTGGGCGGACATGACGACCGCAAGCTTGGTATTCATGGTGGGACGCGCTTTTTGAAGCTCGAGAAAGCTTCTTTCGCTGCTCTTCGTGAGCCAGGGATCTGTAACTCTGTAACCTGTCAGGCCTAGATAATGGAGGCTCATTCCTGTGCGGGAGACATCGTACACGGCCAGGTAATCCCATCCTTCGGGCATCTGCATCAACATCTCGGCGATCGCCTGACTCCATTTGATGAACGCAGCGACACTGAAATTCTGAACGGTGTAGACGACCACATGCCTGTTATGCAGCCATTCTCGTGTGATGCCTGGGGTGATCTGCTCCATATTCGGCTTCCCTACAGAGTCGGCGGATGAGGCTGCTTCGATCTTACGTCTAGAACTGCAGTGGTGAAGCGAAAGAATGGAGGGCGAAGACAGGATTTACGACTTTTCGGCGGCATGATCGAGACACCAGATGAAACAGCCACGAAAGAAACCTGCGACCGATACCGTTCAAATGGTGGGCAAGATCAACCAGATGGGTGCAAGTGCAGCCGCTTGCAGACGGATGCGTGGTTGACTCCCCCCCAACACAAGCAGCGGCGCTGAGTCTTCAGCACGATTGGGTCCGAGAGATAAAAGCTTGTCACCTCAGGCGGGGATAGGAACTGACGTGCGCCTTTGTGCCGCGCCCCCACGCCGCACACTTCGGTGGAGCGCGGCGGGCGGCAGTGAGACCGGCCTTGCACGCTGCGCGACTGGTCGCCAAACGCTGTCTGGCGTGATGAATATCGGCGGCTCTACCAGGGACTTCAGGTTGAAATATTGAGAGAAGCGGCAAGGGAACTGGTATTGCGTACCGTCATCTTGAACATATCGCCCCGATAGACGGCTTGGACGAAGTGACTCGGCTCGCCATACTCTAAATACGATACACCCTCGACGCGCAGCACCGGTCTGTCTTTGCCGATCTCGAGCAGGCGCGCCTCGTCAGGACGTACAATATCCGCCTGCACCGAGTCGATAGTATAGGCTATCGGCAGTTTGGTCAGCTCCTGCATACTTTCCAGCAGCGAAAACCGGCTCAGATCGACCCGAGCCAGAGCGCCGTAGATGGCGTTATCCAGGTAGGCGGTGTGGATGGCGGCTGGCGTCCCGCCCACCAACCGCAAACGACGGATGACAAGAAGCATACTGCCCACCTCGACGCGCAGATGCTGCGCCAAATCGATGGCAGCCGGCAGCGTGTCGATACTCAAAACGCGGGTGGTCACGTCATAGCCGCGCGCTTGTAAGGTACGGCTGAAGCTTTGCATCGAGGTCAGATTGTAATCGACCACGCTGGTGGCGACATAGGTGCCTTTGCCGCGCTGACGGTACAGAATGCCGCCGCTTACAAGTGAGTCGAGCGCTTTGCGCGCTGTCATCCGGCTGACTTTCATTTGGGCTGCCAGCTCGAATTCCGACGGCACCTGCGCCCCCGGTGGTAGTTCACCGCTGCGGATGCGCGCCACAATGTGATTTTGGATCTGGAGATACAAAGGCGTCGAGGCCGCTTTGTCGATCATTCGATATCCCTTGCGTGCAGCGCACGATAAGCATATATCGATAAATTAACCGATGTAGACAAGTCCCAACAACTTGTCTTTTTTTCGACCGGGACAGCTCACTTGCTTGACAATACACAACGAACTGTGCTACTTTCACATCATACTTGTATATACATGTAAAAACAAGTAGCCGCCGAATGCTTCTTGTTGGAGTTGTTGACCTTGAGCAAGAGTGATCTTTCTTCTTCCGGGCAGTTCTCGACTGCTGCAGCGGCGTCCGCGCAGAGACCCCTTCTGAACGCACTTTTCGCGAGCAAAGAGCTGGGCATTCTCCTCGTCCTCGTCGTGATGGTCGCCATAATCGGCGTTTTCCGTCCCAACTTCTTGACGCTCGACTCATTCGCCAATGTGGGACAGCGAGCGGCATGGTACGGGATCATGGCGCTGGGGATCGTCTTCCTGCTGTCGATGGGCGAGATCGATCTGTCGATTGGGGCCAACTATGCCGTTTGCATTAATGCTGTAGCCATTCTGATGGTGGAGGGGATGGATCCCTGGCTGGCGAGTCTTGTCGGTATCATCATCGGCCTGCTGCTCGGGGCGTTCAACGGTCTTGTATCCAACTTACTGGGAATCCCAGCGATCATCGTCACGCTCGGCACAATGTCTCTTTATCGTGGGCTGGCGCTGATCGTGTCGGGCGGTCGCTTCGTCTACGGTGTCCCGCGCGAGCATGAGTTCTTTGTCACTTTCGGCAGCGCGCCACTCGGTATTCCGATAGTAATCTGGGTGTTTGTCCTGCTCGCAATCATCCTCACGATCCTATACCGTTCGACCCGCTACGGTTTCGTCGTCCGCGCGATCGGCTCCAACCCCAAAACGGCGCACTTGAGCGGCATTCCCACCGCCCGCATCCGTCTGCTGACTCTAACCCTGATGGGTGGCTTGTGCGGCATCGCTGCAATGCTCACGCTGGCGTTTTTCTCGACTGCTGATCCGAACCTGGGCACAGGCTATGAACTGCAGGCCATCGCTGCCGCCATCATCGGTGGGACAGCGCTTTCCGGTGGGCGCGGCACTGTCATCGGCGCGCTTCTGGGCGCATTCGTCATCTCGGTCATCAGCAGCGGGATCACGCAGTTCGGTGTCTCGGCTAATTACAGCATCTTTGTCACCGGGGCCATGATCCTGCTGGCGGTCGGGGTCGATGCGCTCGTTCGCCGTCGACAATCACGCCCAACTTGAGCGTGATTTGATGAAAGGAGTGCGTCCTTATCGTTGGAAAAGGGCCGGAGTATTTGAACTGCAAGTTGTTTGCTCGCACTGTCCACGAGGAGATAGAAGATGAAAACGAAGTTGATCGCTCTGTTACTGGTCCTTACGCTCGCTCTTTCCATGACCTTTGTCGCTGGCGCACAGGATGACAGCTATGACTGCTCGGCCTTTAAGGTGGCTGCGCTCGTCCACTTCCAGGGACCGTATACGCAGCAGTTGATGGACGGAGCGGCGGCAGCAGCAGCCGAATGCGGTGCCGAGATCATCACTGGCGGTCCAGCTGCGTTCGATGCGCAGGCATCGGT
>CAYTME010000008.1:44028-45989 GCA_964438415.1 uncultured Pleurocapsa sp.
CACTGTTTCAAGACGCCGCCATCGCTGGCGCAGATGCGATCGTCGTCGTCGCCTTCCCGTCGGAGTTCTGGATCCGTCCGATCGATGAAGCCGTGCGCCAGGGCGTGATCGTGAGCACATACGATGTCGAGTCGCCTGCGTCGCTTCAGTCTGTCCACACTGCGCCCAAACAAAAGGATCAGGGGCGAGCAATGGCGGAAGTCCTGGCAGAGGCGTTGGGTGAAGATGCATCAGGTCAGGTCATCAGCGGTATTTGCCTGCCGGGATTAGCGCTGATCGAAGCTCGGGTGACCGGTTTCAAGGAGCGCATGGCCGAGCTGCTGCCAAATGTCGAAGTCGTCGGCCCACTTGACGTCTCGTTCGACCAGACCGAGAACTTTGCCCGCTGGCAGGAGATCGTCAACAACAACCCCGACGCACTGGCGCATGTCGGCTTCTGTGAGAATGATCTACCAAGCCTAGTGCGCATCAAGGAAAATGACGCCAACCCTGACTACGAAATTATGTCGATCGGTATCAACCCCGATGGCCTGCAGGGCATCGCCGACGGGGTTGCGCTCGGTGCCATCGGTCAGAAGCCGTTCATGCAGGGTTATGTCGCCATGCGCGTCATGCTAGAGGCGTTGGTATCTGGTGAACCAGCTCCGCGCGGCTGGATCGACGTGCAGCCGGAGGTCGTGACGATCGAAAATGTCGAGGCGGTCACCGCGCGCGAGGAGTCGCTGTCGGAAGGCTTTGAGCAGACGCAAGCCTACTATCAGGCTGAAATCGACGCCATCTTCGAAGATCTGCCGTCGCGCGTGCAGTCGTTCGCCGATCTGCTCGGAGACTGACGCCATTATGGAGACTGTGGCATCCCAAGCAGCTTCACCAGACCTGTCACAGTCCCCGATTTGTGCCGTCAAAGACATCGTCAAGCATTATGGCGGTGTCAAGGCGCTCGTCGGGGTGGATTGGCATGTCCACCCCGGCACCGTCCACGCCGTGGTGGGCGAAAACGGTGCGGGCAAGTCTACCTTGATGAAGATCCTGGCAGGCGCAGAACAGCCGACCAGCGGTCGCATCTTAGTTGATGGCAGAGAACGGCACTTCCGCAGCGTCCACGATGCTAATGAGCAGGGAGTGGCCATCGTCTTTCAAGAGTTGAGCCTTTTCCCAGACCTCGATGCGCTCGCCAATCTGTTCATGCTGCGTGCGCCGCGTCGTTTCGGCATCGTGCAGCGTGGTGAGATGCGCCGTAGGGTACAGCCGATCCTGGATGAGTTGGGGCTGCATATTTCGCTCGATGCTCCGGTCAGCAGCCTGACATTGGCGGAACGCCAGTTGATCGAGATCGGTAAGGCCTTGCTGCTTGACTCGAAGATCCTGATCCTCGATGAACCCAATTCAGCTCTCAACGCAACCGAGAGCGAACGGTTGTTCACCATCATCCGCAAATTGCGCGCGCGCGGCGTCGCCATCATCTACATCTCGCACCGACTTGAGGAAGTATTCGCCATCGCAGACTTCATCACTGTCCTGCGCAACGGCCAGATCGTGCTGACCGTCCCGCGTGTAGAGACCACGATCCCCCAGGTCGTGTCGGCGATGATCGGACGCGAGTCAACCGAATTTTATAACCAGCGCGTCTACATGCCCCAGGCAGCGGCTGGCGGGGCGCTGCATGTCGAAGATGTCACCTGCGGCAGCTCCGCTATCGACATTCGCTTTTCCGTCACCCCTGGTGAGATCGTCGGCCTCGCCGGGCTGGAAGGCTCCGGGGTCAGCACTATCCTCGAAGTCATCTTCGGCCTGCGCCGCTGCGACCGTGGGCAGATCCGGCTGCCGAACGGCGAGACGACGCCGCGCTCGGTGACAGAGGCCGTTCACGCCCAGATCGCAATGGTGCCAGCCGACCGCCGCAGCGAGGGCGTTATGCTCGACCAGTCGATCATGACCAACATCGCCCAGGTGACAGTGGG
>CAYTME010000009.1:0-6553 GCA_964438415.1 uncultured Pleurocapsa sp.
TCTTCCTTCTCACAGCTCTGTTGTTCAGGTGCAAAACGCGCGGTCCCCCGCGCGCTTCAGAATAATAACAGACAGCACGTACCTAGTCAATGACGACTTTCAGCTCAGAACCGACGCGACTTCAACCTATTTTCGACCGAAACCCCGATCACCTCTCATCGACCAAGATCTCACCTCGCACTGCGTCACCGCTGACCAGCAGACGATCGCCCAGGACATCTTTGACATACACTTCGTTGACGAGAACCGTCAGGATAGCCGTCATCGGAACAGCCAGCAAAATGCCCATGAAGCCGAAGAAAATACCCGCGACGATTTGCCCCAACAGGATCAAAACCGCGGGCAGTTTGATGCTGTCGGCGACCAAGATCGGCGTGATGATCTGACTCTGTACGAACGATACACCATAAATGATCACAATAATCCAGATAACATTATTCGGTGCCTGCACGACGCCAGCTGCGATTGACGGGATCAGGGCGATGATGGGGCCAAAATTCGGCACGAAAGAAAGCAGACCCGCCAATACACCGAGCGCCGCCGCCTGTTGAATGCCCAGCAGCCCTAACAAAACTCCCGTTGCAATGCCAGCAAAGGCCATCGACGCGAGCGTGGCGCGCAGCCAACCGCGCAGCGTTCGGTCGATGATCTCGATGATCTCGCGAACGCGACCACGAGACTCGAGCGGGAAGAGCTTGACCAAGCCTTCCTGGTGCATCTGAGGATCGGCAAGAAAGTACAAGCTCAAAAAGATGACGATCAAGATGCTCAAGATCGTATTGGCAACCCCGCCCAGCACCGGCAGCACTGAGGCACCGACCTGCCCCGCCGCATTCGCAAGCTGAGAACTCACGGCATCGATCGTGTCCTGCAGGCTGATCTCCGCCAGAAACGGGAACTGCTGCTGAAACTCCCCCTGTTCCCAGCGTTCCGCCAACTCCTCCAACCCCGTGGGCACTGTCTCCCTGAGCAGCGTTGCAAACTGCGAAACGAGCGATGGCAGCAGCACGGCGAATAAACCAATCACAATGCCAACAACCGCCAGGACGGACAGCAGCGTTGCAAATTCACGTTTCATACCGAGCCGAACCAAATAGCGCGCCGGCGTGGTGAACAGAATCACAAGGATGATGGCGGCCAACGTGAGCAGCAGGATGCCTCGGATAAACCATAGAGAGGTCAACAACAGGAGAACCGCAATCGCGACCAATACCCAGCGGGTAGCAGCGCCATACGAGGAAACACCTTGCTGCGAACGCATGGCATATTTCTCCAAATAGAAGTTCGAGTGACGATACCTGGCGTGCCGCTACCATCATAACATGATTATCCCGCAGGATGAGATCGCCCCCGCGCGATCGCCACGTTATAATTCCGTCTTTACGCTCCCATAAGCAGGAACGGTTGCCTATGCGCTTCGACGTAACCATTTTCCCTGATCATCTGAGCCGATTCGGCCATACGGCTTCCACCGTCGAGGCGATGGGCTTTGATGGTCTATGGACAGCGGAAACTGGCCACAACCCATTCCTGCCGCTGACACATGCCGCAGCTCACACCAGCAGGATTACACTCGGCACCGCAATCGCGGTTGCTTTCCCCCGCAGCCCGATGATCACCGCTCAGATCGCTTGGGATCTGGCTGCGCAGTCGAATGGGCGCTTCATCCTAGGCTTGGGTACCCAGATCAAAGCGCATATTGTGCGTCGGTTCAGCACACCC
This sequence comes from uncultured Pleurocapsa sp., assembly GCA_964438415.1. Classification (GTDB taxonomy): domain Bacteria; phylum Chloroflexota; class Anaerolineae; order Aggregatilineales; family Phototrophicaceae; genus Flexifilum. The sequence continues at coordinate 1,723 of CAYTME010000009.1, forward strand.
TGGGCTGCTCCAGTGCCGCGCCTGCGCGAATACATCGAGTCATTACGCGCGATCTGGAAGACGTTCCAAACCAACGAGGCGCTGCGTTATCTCGGTGAACACTACCGCTTCACATTCATGACCCCTTTCTTCTCGCCTGGCCCGATCGAACATCCCGACATACCCGTTTACATCGCCGGCGTTAACACGGGTTTGTGCCGACTGGCAGGCGAAATCTGTCAAGGTTTTCATGTGCACCCATTCCACACGGTGCGCTATCTGCGCGAGGTCATCCATCCGGCCATCGCCGAGGGAGCGGCAGCGAGCGGCCGCCAGCGCCAAGATATCAAGCTGGTCTGCGCCATTTTCGTCGCGACCGGCCGCACCGATGATGAGCTGCGCGCCAACGCTGATGCCGTCAAGACGCAGATCGCCTTCTACGCCAGCACGCCCAGCTATCGCGCGGTGCTTGAACTTCACGGCTGGGGCGATTTGCAAGATCGTTTGGCAGTGATGGCGCGCGACGGACGCTGGCAGTCGATGGGACAAGCCATCAGCGACGACATGCTGCGTGAGTTTGCCGTCGTCGCGCCGATAGACGACTTGGCTGGCGCGGTCAAGGCACGCTATGATGGCCTGCTCGATCGTGTCGGTTACTATTTTCCATTCGACCCCGATGACGGAGACCAAATGGAAATCTGGCAGCGCGCTGCCGACGTTTTCTCTCACTAAGCGCCATCCACAGTAAGTGAGGACCTATGACCAGCGCCCACGAATATGCCCACATGCACGCCGCACGCTTCCGCGCCGAGCTGGAAACCTTCCTACGCATACCAAGCGTGAGCACCGAACCCGAACGCGCCGGTGAGGTGCACCGGACGGCGGAATGGCTGGCTGCCCAAATGCGCGCGATCGGGGTCGAGAATGTCATCGTGATGCCGACGGGAGGCCATCCGGTCGTCTACGGCGATTGGCTCGGTGCCGGCCCCGACCGGCCGACCATCTTGGTTTACGGGCACTACGATGTGCAGCCGGCGGCGCTTGCGGACGGCTGGACGAACGACCCGTTTGAACCGGTTGAGCGTGACGGCAAGCTGTATGCGCGCGGCAGCTCCGACGACAAGGGGCAGATGTTCAGCCACCTGAAAGCGTTTGAGGCGGTCATCAAGACCGAAGGCCGCCTGCCCATCAATGTCAAGTACATCTTTGAGGGCGAAGAGGAGATCGGATCGCGCAATCTGTATGCGTTCGTCCGCGAGCACCGCGACCTGCTGGCCTCCGACATCTGCGTCATTTCGGATGGTGCCATGCTCGACGCGGATACGCCTGCGATCACGTATTCGCTGCGCGGCTTGACGTACATGCAGATCGACGTACAAGGACCGGCGCGCGATTTGCACAGCGGTGTTTATGGCGGCGTTGTCCACAATCCTGCACTCGCGCTGGCACAGATCATCAGCAAACTGCACAACCCGGACAACAGCGTCGCTGTGCCGGGCTTCTACGACGATGTGCTGCCGCTGACACCTGCCGAGCGTGAAGAATTGAGCAAGACCGAACTGACCGAGACCAAGCTGCGCGAGGAGACGGGAGTCCCGGCTGCCTGGGGCGAGGCGGGTTACAGCTTGCGCGAGCGTGTCGGCGCACGTCCGACGATGGAAATCAACGGGCTGCTGAGCGGTTTCACGGGCGAAGGCAGCAAGACGGTACTGCCCGCTAAGGCGATGGCGAAAATCTCATGCCGGCTTGTCGCCAACCAAGAGCCGCACAAGATTTACGAGCTGGTCAAGGCATATGTCGCCCAGATCACCCCACCGGGCGTCACATCGGAAGTCAGGCTGATCGACCACGGCGATCCGGCATACATCGACCGAGACAGCCCGTGGATGCAGGCCGCTATGCGGGCTTACGAAAAGGTTTGGGGCAAGCGCCCGATCTTCATCCGTGAAGGCGGCATGCTCCCGATCCTGGCGACCTTCCGCCGCGAGCTGGGGATCACCTCACTCCTGATGAGTTACGGCCTCAATACGGATGGTGCCCACGGCCCCGATGAGCATTTCGATCTCTCGCTCTTCTATCGCGGCATCGACACCAATATCCATTTCCTACACGAGGCTGTGAGGCTGTAAACGACGAAGCCGGCGGTGGAGACAGTATCTGCACCGCCGGCTGGCCAGGTCAGTTCTGCAGCCAACTGCGCTGCCACTGCGACCACTCGTCAGCGTCCGTCGTCCAGCCTGCGTAAATCCCCGCGCCGCGCACATGAACTTGCGCCTCACCTGCCTGCTGAATTCCCAAACGGATGCCCGCCGATGCCGACTCCAGATTCTCGACCAGGGGGTCATGGCCTGGCAGTTCGGCATCGTAGGTAGGCATGCCGATGATCAGTTCGGTCAAGCCGCCGCCGCCCAAACCCTCGATCGCCTCAGCAAAGGCTCTCACCTGATAGGCCACCCACTGAGTGTAATCACCCGAACTCGCCAGGCCGCTGTTATAAGCCATGATGGCCATTTGATCGAGCAGCAGCGCCGCGCTCTGTTTGTAGGTCTCATCCCAGACCGTACCGGGCACGATCAGGGGTGGCACAGGGACATCGGCATTGAGCGGTGACCAATCAGGTGGGATGGCCGCTGCCAGCAGCGCACCATCTCCCAATGCGGAGCGTACACGCCGCACGATCGCCAAAAAGTTCTCATCGCCGTTCCAGACCGGCTCGATGTTGAGAAATACGCCGTCAAAACCGTACTCATTCACCGCCGTCTGGCTGAGCTGCGCCACTTGTTCGTGCAGCTCGGTCTGATCGAGGCGATAGCCCTGCCCAGCATCGACCGGAAAACCGATCCAGGCGAGCAGCTCCGACTCCGGATAGGCCTGTTTGAACTGCTGGACGAACGCGCGCACTTTCTCGAAGTTTTCTTGACCGCGCCATGTTGCATCGGCCTGCAGCCAGCTCAGCCACGCGTAGACCGTCCCAATTCGACGTGCGCGCAGATCGGCAGCGAACTGCGCGATCGCGCTGTCTTCGTGAGACTCATACGTCCACTCAACGCCGATCCAGAGCGCATTGGGCGGGCGCTCTGGCGCGTCATTGCGAATGCGCCCCAGGATATTGACCACCAAGAGCACAAACATCAACCCGGCTGCGGTGTAGAGCAAATAACGCTGATTCTGCGGCAGACGAAAATCCGGCAGGCGCAGCCGGTTGGGCGGCGCGATCTGGCTGGGCTGGCGACGGCGCGCCGGTTCCCTAGCCGATTTCGTCGTTCGCTCCTGCCGGCGCTGCTGGATCCGCTGGCGCGCACGTCCTGATGGGCGTGGTGCTGGCGGGGGCGGCGGCGATTCTTCCGGGTATCGCTCGGGATCGTAGGTCATCGGCTCATCTCCCCTACCTGCGATTATCCCGCGAAGCCGAGCCGCTGCAAGAGAGGCGGCCCCAAAACCAGCAGCCCCACAAGGATCGACGCGACGACCGAGAGGAGCACCGCGGCTGAGGCGACATCTTTGCCGACCTTCGCCATCGGATGCCATTCATCGGTCGCGAGATTGACAACCGCTTCGACGGCTGCATTCAAGAACTCCGCCATCCACACCAGCGTGATGACGATGATGATCAGCGCCAACCCATAGGCATCGATGCGCAGCCAGAGCGACAGCGCCAAAACCAGCACACTCGCGACCGCTTGAATACGGACATTCTTCTGCCAGCGCAGCATATACAGCCAACCCGCCAGCGCATAGCCCAGGCTTTTGATGCGGTTCGGGCTGGTCTTCACACTGTAATGATCTGGATTGATGCGAGCGGTGCTCATCAACGAGTCAAATAACCGTCTACGATTGTTCATCATCATCACTCGGTGCATGTTCTAAGGTGGGCACAAGGTCGAGCGCAATGCCGAGCGTTTCCAGCGCAGCCGCTTGTTCTGCCCACATTTGCGCCCGCTGCACCGGAGTGTCGTGATCGAAGCCGAGCAGATGCAACACACCATGAACGACCAGCAGCGCGAGGCTGTCGCTCAACGGATGATCGAGCGCTCTCGCCTGCTCAGAAGCGTAAGGAAAAGCGATGATCAGATCGCCGAGGTACGGTGCGCTGTCCGGTATGCCGGGCAGCGGCGGCGCGGCTGGAAATGACAGTACATCGGTCGTGGAGTCGATACCGCGAAACTGACGATTGAGCGCGGCGACCTGTTCATCATCCCCGATCACGATGGTGAGCGCACTGCCACTTGCAGCGCCGACACGACTCAGGACGCAGCTGGCGGCTGCGCGCAGACGCGCCTCATCGACCGGATAATCCTCGTCGTTCTGCACATCGATCTCATACATCGTCGCTGCTGCGCTCCGTCTCGGTCTTTTCCTGTGCGGCGGCATCTTGACTCGACAGCCCGTTGGCCGGCTTTGACACGCGCCTGAGGGGCGGCACGTCCGGCAGCGGTTCCTCTTCGTTCTTGACCTGAGGCATATCGGGCGCATTCTCAAGAGTCGCGGGTTTCTGCGTCGGCGTGATGCTGCGCGCGGCATTGCTCGATTTCAGTGATGTCTCGACGGTCTTCCCGTCACGTGCTGCATCGGCACCGGTGCGACGAGACGATGGCAGTGCGGGGTAATTGATGCGCGGATGGAACACCGCCTGCAGCATTTCGATGAAGATCGCGCGAATGACTTTCAGATCGCGCGCGGTCAGATCGGTATCATCAAGCTGACCTTCGCGCAGCCGCGCGTCGGTCATCTCGGCCACAATCTCAGCGATCTCTTGCCGATTGGCTGGTTTGCGGGCGCGCACCGTGCTTTCGCAGGTGTCGGCCAGCATCAAGATGGCGGTCTCGCGGCTGCGGGGACGCGGACCCGGATA
>CAYTME010000009.1:6572-6899 GCA_964438415.1 uncultured Pleurocapsa sp.
TCATTGGCACGCTCCACCGCTTGCCGATGAAAATAGGCGACCAGTGTCGTGCCGTGATGCTCCAGGATGAAATCTCGGATGCGCGCGGGCAGTTGATACTGCCGCGCCAGACGGTCACCATCGACCACGTGGCTGATGATGATATCGGCGCTGCGTTCCGGATCGTTGAGCTGCTCATGTGGGTTGACACCTTCGGCTTGATTCTCGACGAAAAACGCGGGGTTGAGCATCTTGCCGATATCGTGATAGAGCGCAGCCACGCGCACGAGCTGCGCGTTCGCCCCAATGGCATTCGCCGCCTGCTCGCTCAGGTTGGCGACCTGCAGC
>CAYTME010000009.1:6964-7182 GCA_964438415.1 uncultured Pleurocapsa sp.
GCTCAGTTCAACCAACTTGAGACTGGTCGGGAGGTTGAATAGGAGTGTCACCAAGTACATCCCCGCCAGCGCCACCGCCGCGGCAAATACCCCGTTGACCAGACTGTAGATGGTCAGCGCACTCCAACGACCGGTTTCCCCGTTTGCGATCGCATCCAGATTGAAGACGATGACGATGATCAGGTTGACCATGCTGATGAACAGGCCAGCGATGAAAT
>CAYTME010000009.1:7218-13732 GCA_964438415.1 uncultured Pleurocapsa sp.
TTAAACTGCCGAAACCAGCCAGCGCAGCCGCCTCCAGCGAAACGCCAACGATCAGCCCATAGAGCAGAGCCAGCGCCAGCCCGCTCACGATCGCCATCTCGACCGACGCCAGCGAAACGACCAATAGTGCCAGCGCAGCCGCAGGATACAAATAATACTGGTCACTGACGGAGAAAACCTGCGCGCCAAGCAGCGCGAGCAGGAACAGCCCAGCCAGCAGTGCAATCAATGAGAACTGCTGGCGCAGCGCCGGTTGAAAACGCACGATGTAAAGGCCGATCCCGACAAGCACCACGATGCTGGCCAGCAAAGAACGAACGAGCACCGGCCAACCGCCATCGTCCACCTGCAGCAGCCCCGCCGCTTGGAGCGCCTCGTAATCGACCGCATCGATCCGCGTTCCTGCGCGTACCATCACCTGCCCTTGAGCAAAACTGCGTGTCTCTTCAGGCGTGTTTTCCGCGGCCGCCTGCCGGGCTGCCTGTGTCGAGGTGGGATTTTCGAACTGATTGGGTCGAATCAAGTCTTTGAGAAATGTGGTCACAATCTCGGCGTCGCGCGGGCCGAGCCGCACGCTCACCTGCATCGGCAGTTGAGCGCGTACTGTCTCCAGATCAGGGCTGCGGATCGGCTCGCGCATGACGCGCTCCAGCACGTTCGTGACCTCGCCCTCGATGATGCGCCACGTCTCATCATCGACTTCGATCACCTGCTGAGCAACCTCTTCCGGCAGCGTCACCGCTGCGATCCCCTGAAGGTCAGCGGTTTTCTGAGAGCGCGTCCCATATGGATCCGAGCGTACAATCGCGACATAGCCGAGGATGCTGCGCGCCAATTCGAGCTGCTGGCGCGCGACATTGGGATCGGGCGGATCGTAGATCGGCTCGACTGCCCGAACGGCCGCCTCCCGCGCACGCTGGGTCAATGCTTCACTGACGTAGGTAATGCTGCGCGGGGCGCGAATGTCCTGCTCGACGATCGAGTCGATGCCAAGACTCGCGTACTGCCCGCTGCCGACCAGCAGGCTCTCAAGCGAAAGAATGAGCGTCGAGAACACGACAAAAGCGAACGCAAGCAGCACAATGCGCATCCGCTCTAACCCGTCTTCGGGCGAGCGTGCCGCGCCGCCGATGGGCTGGATGCGCAAAGCAGTCAAACGACGCAGCATTGATTAAGAACTCAACAACTCGCGAACCACTTCATTGACGAGCTTGCCGTCAGCCGAACCTTTCACCTTTGGCATGAGCAGTGCCATCACACGCCCCATGTCCTTCGGGCTGGTCGCGTTGGCCTCTTCAATTGCGGCGCGCGCCAAGCGAGCGATCTCGTCGCGGCTGAGCTGGGCAGGCAGGAACGTCTCCAGAATGGCGACCTCCGCCTCTACCGCATTCGCTACATCATCGCGTCCGACACGCCGCGCTTCCTCGATGCTTTCGCGCCGTTTTTTTACCTCGCGCAGCAGCACAGTCATCACCTCATCAGCGGTGAGCGTCTTGCGTTCATCGACTTCCACCTGCTTGATTTCGCTCAGCACCATGCGGATGACATCGCGGCGCGCGGTGTCCTTACCCATCATCGCCGTTTTCAGTGCAGTTTGCAGCTCAGTTTTCAGATCGTCCATGTTGACCTCAATCCAAGCATGGTTGCACCACCATGTGATGCTGCGCCGCGTCAAAGCGGTCGAGATGCGCCGAGACGAGCTGATTGGTCAGCGGCCGCGCATGGACGCAGCTCACACGAATGTAATTATCAGTATACCCGACGTTGACAAATCCATCTTCCCGTGCGCCCGCCACCTGCTCCCAGAGCACCGGCAGCGTCTGGCCGCAGAAACGTTCGGCGTAGCGCTGCTCCTGGCGCTCGCTGTAAGCGATCAAACGCGCGCTGCGCTCACGCTTGACCTCTTCGTGGAGCTGGCCGCGCATGCGCGCTGCCGCCGTACCTTCTCGCCTGCTGTAACGAAAGACGTGCAGTCCAGCAAAGTCCTGCGCTTCGATGAATGCACAGCTCGTCTCGAATTCCGCCGTCGTCTCACCAGGAAAACCGACAATCACATCGGTCGTGATCGACATATCGGGCACGGCGCTGCGTGCGGCTTGCACCAGTTCAGCAAACTGCACCTGCGTGGTACGCCGCGCCATACGCCGAAGCGTGGCGTCGCAGCCGCTTTGCAGCGGCAGGTGCAGATGGCGGCACAGACGTGGATCGCCCCAGAGTTGGAAAAAATCGGGCGTCAAGTCCCACGGTTCAAGCGACGACAGCCGCACACGCGGCACATCAGTTTCAGCCAGGATGCGCGCGACCAAGCGTGCCAGCCCATCCTGCTCTCCGCGATCGTGTCCATAGCTGCCCAAATGCACGCCCGTCAGCACGATTTCCCGATAGCCCAGGGCGTCCAGCGCGCAAACCTCAGCGACGATCTCGGCCTCCAGACGACTGCGTCCCGCCCCGCGCGCGACGGTCGTAATGCAGAACGTGCAGGCGTTATCGCAGCCGTCCTGGACTTTGATAAACGCCCGTGTACGGCCTATCTGCGGCCGCTCGCGCGCCAGCGGTTCGCGGTCAAACGCGTATTCCGAGCCACCTGCCAATAAATCGACCAAGCGATCCTTGTCGGCATTACCAACTACACGGGCGACGCCGGGCAGCGATGCCGCAGCCGTTGGCTCGAGTTGGGCATAGCACCCGGTCACCGTGATCGATGCCTCACGCTGTTCACGATGGAGCTGCCGCACCAATCTACGGCTCGTACGCACAGCATCTTGGGTCACTGCGCAGGTGTTGACAACCACGTGATGCGCCAGTGCCGGATCATCGACCACCTCGTGTCCTTGTTCCGTGAGCTGGCGCGCCATCCGTTCGATCTCGGCTTGATTGAGGCGGCAGCCCACCATGCGCAGGTGCACTTTCACCGCTCGGTCTCCGGGCTGTAGACCACGACATGATCGAATCCGGCCACGACATCCGGCTCGTCGAGCGTCTGCGCCACGACACCGACCTGGCCGAACGGCAAGCTCGTGTCGATCAGTTCATCGCGCATCGTGCCGCCCAGACACCCCTGGAAGGTGTAGAGACTCGGTGTGTCTGGGTCGTCCGATACGCACACGGACATCCGCTGGCCATTGACGTAAAACTGAAACCGTCCGTCACGTGCGACGACCCGCAGCCGATTGACCTGCCCGATGCCCTGGCGCACCGCCACGCTGTCGATCCAGCCGCTCAGCTCACGCTGTTCACCATCCAGCACGCGCCGCACCTGATAGTAGCCGTCGCTGCTGACGAGGAACATGTAGAAGTTCTGCGGATCGCGGTAACGAAAGACAACACCATACCCATTGTTGACAGGACCGCTGACCGCGCGTGCGTCGACGATCAGATTGAAATCGGCGAAATACGGCCGGGCGACTGAGAACGCCCAGACGTTTTGCTGGCCGTTGGTGATGCGCAGCTCACCAGCCTCGACTTGGGCGGCCAAGCGTCCATCATAGAGCTGCCATTCATCGGCCTGGCCATCAAACGCCTCGACATAGAGCAGATCGCCCGCCGCGCCCGCCGTCACGTAATGCCAGCCAGAGACCCACTGCCGGGCGGTCACCAGCCCGATAAGGACTAACGACAGCCCGATGACGGTCAGCAATCGCCGCAAACCAGACTCCTCACCTTGTGGGACAGCACGGCGATTCTAGCACGGGTCTAGAGCGGGGTAAACGTTCAGTTGAGCCGCGCGATCCGCTCCTGTGTGCGCCGCAGACTCCAGCGTTCGAGCAGATGGTGAAAGCCAAAAATACCGCTGACGAAGATGCTGACCATGACCAAATTCCAGAAGAACCCGATCGCGTAGCTGAACGTAGAGGCGCTGGACAGCAGCAGCAGCGGCATGACGGCAAACGTCGTCCCAAATAACACCGCGCTCAAGATGATCGCCTGCACGAACCACAGCGCCAGCAGCCCGACAAAAGCCGCCAAGATCGCCGAGCTGGAGCTGCGATCCCTGGTCGAAATGAACAGGCCGAAAGCGGTCATCCCGCGAACGCGCCAAAAAGGCTCCAGGAGATACAGCCCTGCGAAGGCGAAGCTGAAAGCAGCCCCCACAGCGAGCGATGGCGAAGCACTTGTGCCCATCGTCCGCGTCATCAGCCCAGCGCGCTCGATATAGAACATCAGAAGCAGGATCGCGGCCAGCGCGCTGCGCAGACCAACCAGCCACATCAGACGCCGCCAAACGCGGAGCTGGCTGCCGGCATGTTTGGCGGCGACCAAGCCCTGATCGTTGAGGGCAGTCAAGCGGATCAAGTCCCAGCGTCCGTTGGCCAGCTCCCCACTCACAGCATTGACCGAGGCGGCTAGGCTCACTAGGTCGAGCCAGAAACCGCCGAGGAGGCTCACAGTCAAGAGCGCCACCAGCACAAACGAGTCGTCGACAAGAGCAGAAACCGAGGATTGCAGGGCAGCCGTACCCGCCAGCCAGATGATGAAGGTCAAGACAAACCCGATCAGCCAGGCACGCAGCATACCCCGACGGAAGCGTCCGGCGGTGGCCGCCCAACGGCTGCGCCGCGCCTCGACACGAAACAGCGGGTGCTCAGCGATCGGCTGCGCAAACAGATCGAGAAATTGAAAAGGACTGCGCACGCTAACGCTCCAGGCCGCGCAGAGCAGCGCTCGCCAATGCCGAAAAATCAGACTCGCTGGCTGCGACCTGCCTGAACAGGCGGATCGCATCAGCACGTTGATCGCGCGCCAGCAGCAGCCGAGCCGTGTAATAGAGGGCGCGCATATTGTCCGGCTCGAGCGCAAGTGCCTCCCCAATTAGCGCTTCGCCCCGCTCCGTTTCACCGACCGCGATCAGCGCCCACCCTAACCCCGCCTTGACATCGGCATCCTCCGGCAAAGCGGCAGCCAGCGCCTCCAGCACCGCCAAACCGCTGGCGGTCAAGTTCATGCCTTCGTCCGCATAAAACAGCGCCAGCAGCTCGCGATAGCGCGGATCGTCTCCGGAAACGACGACTGCCACTTGCAGCCAGCGTTCCGCCTGAGCCAGGTCGTACAAAGCTCGATATGTCTGCCCCAATTCGGCGTAATAGGCCGGGTTCTCCGGATCGAGCGCAGCCGCCTGGGCGAAAGCATCGACAGCCTTTGCAGCGTCACCCTGAGTGCGCCAGTAGACACCTTGCAGATACCGGACACGCGGATTAGCCGGTTCGCTCGCGACCGCGTGCAGCACCTGTGTACCACCCGATTTACCCTGCATGGCGCGCGCCACCCCCAAGAATGCCCACGCCTCAGCAAAAACAGCATCCAAGTCAACCGCGCGCTCAAAAGCGAGTTCTGCCAGCTGCCAGGCACCATCCTGTGCAAGCGAGGCACCCGCCCGCAGCGCCGTCGTCGCAGGATCGGCATCAGCGCGGATCACATCGAGCAGCGCCCGCGATCGCTCAGCGTAGATCGGGCTGCGCCCTGCCATCCGCAGGGGTTCGACGGCAGTCTCCGGTTCCGTCAGCAAGCGCAGCAGCCCGCAATGGTAGAGCGCCCACGCATCATCAGGATCGAGGTCCATCAGCCGCTCGAAGCTCCGCGCGGCGGCGGCCCAGCGCCCGCGATCGAGCTGAGCTTGTGCCAGCGAGCGCAGCGCGGCGGGAGACGGACTTTCGATGCCTTCCCAAGCGGCAATCGCCCCATCCAAATCGGCGAGCTGCCGGCGCAGCTCGCCAGCGAGCAGGCGCAGCTCATCGTCCCAGCCATGCCAGGCGGCCAGCGTTTCGACGTGATAGAGTGCCTGCGCAGGTCGATTCAGCCGCCGGTATTCGTATGCACGCTGTAGGTAAACATCTGAAGAAACGCGGGTCGATTGAAGCTGTCCTGAGCAAGCGAACAGCCCGAGCAAACCCACACTGAAAAGCGCGAAGCGGAGCAGCGCGCGGCACCGGCGCATCAAGGCGGCGTCAATCCTGTACAGACAGCGCTTTCGTCACCACCCGCTCGACTTCGGCAGCGGTGAATGGCTTAACCAAGTAGTCCTGCACACCCTGAAACTTACCCACCAGCCGGTTGGCTGGATCGCCAAAGGCAGTGATGACGATGACCGGGGGAAGGCTGCCGCCCACATGTTTGTGCCGCGTCTTGATGCCTTCTAAGAACTGCCACCCTGAAATATCGGGCAAGCCGATATCGAGCAGGATCAGGTCAGGGCGTAGATCACCGTAGCGGCTGAGCGCCCGACCGCCATGGCTCTCATGGATGGTATCAAAATCGATCCGCTGCAGCGCTGCTTGGATCACCTCAGCCAGCTCCGCTGTATCCTCGATCAGAAGGATGACAGGTTTACGACGCGGTTCCGCTGCAGGCTGTGTCTCGCCAATCGCCAAAGGCGCATCTTGCGCCTCAGCGCTGTCACGACCTTCACCGCCGCCCAGTTTGATCGCTTCGACCATCCCCGTTTCCGATTTTGGCGCACTCGCATTACTTTCCGATGCGACCGGCAGGTTGTTGGTCTGGCAGATCAGCGGCGCTTCAC
>CAYTME010000009.1:13747-15426 GCA_964438415.1 uncultured Pleurocapsa sp.
TATGATCGCGCGATTCTGAAGCCATGTTGTGATCGACCCTCGGCCCCTGCGATTGCCTCGCCATGAACGCCACCTTCAGAGTCGCGCACAGTGCGCCAAAATACTGAATTCCAACCTAGTGATATCAAGAGTATAGCAGAAGGTGACAGATTGCGAGACTTAACGTTAAAATGGGCTTCTCTGTCGGCAGGCTGTGGACATCACGCTGGGCATGAAAAGTTTGCGCCACTTTCCTCGCCTCCCGATCGCGATACTGGTCGCGGTGCAATCGTCAGCCGTGCCCGCACAAGCTCAGCTTGGCATACGCAGCATCTGCCCAGCAGCCGCACCGCAGCCGCGCGGCGCGGATTTTCAGCCTGGCGGCATTATCCTGACAACCTTCGACCGCGCCAGCCTTTGGGTCTACGACATCGACCGCAACCGCCGTTATCCCCTGCCAGAAAGCTTTCCCTGCACGACCAACTGCCGCCTTTCACCGGATAACCGCTGGTTCCTCTACTTCAACGACCTGACCAACGCCTTCAACCAGATGCGGCTCGACGGCACGCAGCGCGCGCTAGTCGCCGAGTACGCAGCGTCGGTCGAGTGGTGGTCAGACGATCGCTGGCTGATCTGGACACCCGGCAGGCAGGCATATCTCATGTCGCGCACAACAGGCGAGCGCGAGCCGCTCGAGGTCAGCAGCATTGCGTCGATTCAGCCGGGCGGCTATTGGGGGCTGCTGCTGGAGCCGAACAGCGAAACATTCCACCGGCTTTTGGTCGATACGCGCGACTCGACGCAGCGCATCGATCTCGGGGTCGATCTGCCGTATTTCAACGATTATGGCTGGTCACGGGACGGCCAGCACTTCGCCTTCGCAGCACCGCTCGTGCGCCCACAGGATGGGCTTGTTCGCGGTGTCGAGCTGTTCAACGTCGATCTGGCCAGCCGTGAGGTGCGCCAGCTCACCAATCTGACCGACGGCTACGGCACGGCGCGCATCAACGGGCTGGCGTCCGGTCGTTTGAGCTGGTCACCGGACGGTGCGCGCATCGCCTTTTGGGTGATCGATCTCCAGGCGTTCGACCCGGTCGAGTCCGCACTGGAAGCGACGCTGCACGTCGTCAGCATCGACAGCCGTGAAGTACGCAGATACTGCCGCTTCACGACGACTCAGCACACGCCCAATCCTCCTCGCCTGGTCTGGTCACCGACGGGCACGCATATCGCTTTCGGCGCGGACATCGCCGATGATGAGCGCCCCAACCTGCTTCTGACGCTGGACATCGACAGCGGTGAGTTCACGATCTTGAGCGAGGGGTTGTATCCAGCATTCGGCGCACCCGATGTGGCAGCTTGGGGGTTGCCGCCGCGGTGAGCGTACCAACCGGCGGGGGCAATAGACGACAGCTCCCTGCTGCGGCTATAATCAGTTTAAGCAGTAAGATTGGAGCCGTATCGTGACTGACTTAATCACACCAGATGCCATTCCGGTAGAAGAACAGGCCGGATGGCAGCCCGATCCAAATCATCCACGCCGCCGTCCACCTTGGATCAAGGTGCGCGCACCGGGCGGAGAAGAGTACACCCGCGTGCGCAGTCTGATGCGTGACCAAGCGCTGCACACGGTGTGCGAAGAAGCGCAGTGTCCCAATATCGGGGAATGTTGGGGGCGCGGGACTGCCACCTTCCTCATG
>CAYTME010000009.1:15478-15741 GCA_964438415.1 uncultured Pleurocapsa sp.
GACCGGACGCCCCAGCCCGCTCGACTGGAGCGAGCCGAATCGCGTCGCCGAGTCTGTGCGTGCGCTCGGCCTGCGCCACGTCGTCATCACCAGCGTCAACCGCGATGAACGGGCCGACGGCGGCGCGCCGATCTTCGCGATGGTCATCCGGCGCATCCGCCAGCTCCAGCCAGGGTGCAGTATCGAAGTGTTGATTCCGGATTTCAAAGGCAGCCGCGCGGCGCTCAAGATCGTCGTCGATGCCCAGCCAGAAATCCTCAATC
>CAYTME010000009.1:15759-16005 GCA_964438415.1 uncultured Pleurocapsa sp.
CAAGAAAGTCCAGCCGCAGGATCGCTACGAATGGGCCATGGCGACGCTCGAAAATGCGAAGGCGATGGATCCGCTGGTACTGACCAAGAGCGGCATCATGGTCGGTCTCGGCGAGACGTTCGACGAAGTCGTCGCGGTCATGCGCGATCTGGCCGAACGCAAGGTCGATATCCTGACGATCGGCCAGTACTTGCAGCCGAGCAAGCAGCATCTGCCGGTCGAGCGCTTCTACCTGCCGGAGGAGTT
>CAYTME010000009.1:16070-31651 GCA_964438415.1 uncultured Pleurocapsa sp.
AAGTGGTCCGCTGGTGCGCAGCAGCTACCGCGCCGATCAGCAGGTACGCGCGCTGTCGCAGTTGAATTACATCCGCCTGCGCGGTGAGCAGGGCTAAAACGAACCTGGACGCAAAAAAGGATGCCGCTGGGCATCCTTTTTACATCTGAGATCATGGCAGCGTCTCAGCTTTCGATCACCTTGTCGTCGATCAACTGCTGCTGCACCTTCTGGCCGCGCGGGTCAAACGCGAAGTTGGGCCCATGAAGCTGAAACTCCATATCCAGCATGGCGCGCCCCGCACGGTTTTTCTCGATCGTCCACACCACCCAATCGCGGAATTGTTTGGCGGTGTACGGATTGAAGTTGACGTGATCTTTCGACATGATCTGGTACTTGTTGTTGAGGATGATGGCGATATCTGACTCGTAATCGAGCGCGCTGCTGCCGCGCAGATGGTACAAGTGGATGCGCCGGCTCTTCAACCCTTCCCGATCGGCGGCCACGATCGACCAGACCGGGATGTCGAGCGACATCGCGATATCCTTCAACCCCTCCACGATCATCGTGACTTTGTCGTTCTCGTCGCGTGGGCGTTCCGGGTGGACCGCGATCTTCTGCAGATAGTCCACGAACAGCACCACATTGCCGCCAGTGGCATCGCACAGGCGCGCCGTCATGTCGCGGATCGCGCGCAGCGTCGTCACCGCCGGGCTGGCTTTGACCAGGATCATCCGGTCAGAATAGCGGGCGATGCGCGCCAGCGCGGGGGCAGTGCGCGGATTTTCGCGCAGAATGGCCTGAAGCGACCCAGCTCCGTTGTCTTTGCCGACAAACTCTTTGGCGCGCTGCGCGACGATGATCTGATAGAGATCGCGCAGCTTCAGGCCGCGGCTCAGATCGATTTCCGGTGGGTTCACACTCTCCAAGCACAGAAGACGATGCATCAGGTGCGTCTCCGTGTGCTCGTACGAGAGATAAAACACATACTGATCGGGTCGCATGGCGATGTTGCGCGCGATCTGGAGCGTCGCCACCGTCTTGCCGATGCCTTGAGCACCGCCGAGCAAGACGAGTTCGGTCTTGCGCAGCCCACCGCCGATGAAGCCATCCAGGGGATCGAATCCGGTCGGCATCGGCACGTAATCGACCAAATCGCCGCGCACGACGCGGTCATTAGCCTCGGTCAGCACCTGAGACAAGGTGCGCGGCAGATGCGCACCGCTGCGACTGTTCTTCGGTGCCGAAGACGCCGCCTGCGGTCGCTGAGCGCCGCGCGTGGTCGGCACCGACGACTCATCGCTGTAATCGTGTATAGTATAAGGATCGGGGTCGGGCAGCTCGTCTGTCAGGCGCCGTGTGCTCATGCTCGTCCTTGAAATGCAGGTGCTCAGTGTCGGTGACCGTCTCTTACATGATATGCACCTCAACATTTTAATGCAACTAGGCTTTGCCGTGCCCACCAATCCTTCTGCAAGGTGACTTTGTCTTGGAACCGGTTAATTCATAACGAACTTTGGGGCGTAATTCACAAAGTAAGGGTAATGGTGCTACAATATGACAGCTTAAACCGCTTTTAACGGGTTTGTAAAGACATACAAACGTGGCCAGGCGCTCGCTAGTGGGAGGCAAGAACCACCGTGATACAGGAACTCATCATCCGTGCAAATCAGCAGGGTTTCATCACGATCGAAGATGTGCTGGAACTCCTGGACGAAGACGATGAAGAAACGAGCCTCGATGCGCTGTTGTACGAAATTGATGAGTTAGGACTGGAAGTCCGCCAAGAAGCCGAAACCATCGAACGAATGCTTTTGCCAGAAGACACGGATATCGAATTCGAGCCTGAAGAAATCCTCAATGACCCCGGCATTGGCGACATCAATGCAGTCTCCGCAGACGACCCCGTCGGCCTCTACTTCCGCCAGATGGCGCAGGAACCCCTCCTGACCGCCCAAGAAGAGATCGATCTCGCAAAACGGATCGAATTGGGAAAACGTGCCCGTGAGGCGATGCGGCCGCCGGGGGCGCGCGAGACTTTCGGCGATGCCTGGGTACATTACATGGAAAAGCTCGTGAGCGACGGCCAAGCGGCGCGCGAGCATCTGGGGCGCGCCAACACACGGTTGGTTGTCAGCATCGCCAAGCGCTACATGGGTCAGGGACTTCCCTTCCCGGACTTGATCCAGGAAGGCAACGTCGGCCTCATGCGCGCGGTTGATAAGTACGATTACAAGCGCGGCAACCGCTTCAGCACTTACGCCACGTGGTGGATCCGTCAGGCGATCACACGGGCGCTGGCGCAGAAAACGCGCACGATCCGCATCCCACTGCATATGACCGAGCGCATCCGCCAGATGTACCGCACCGCCCAATCGCTGGAGCAGCATCTGGGACGCCGTCCCTCGCCCGAAGAGATCGCCTACGAAATGGAGATGAGCGCCGACAATATCCGCAGCATGATGGATGCCAGCCAGCACGCCATCGCGCTCGAACGCCCGGTCGGCGACGACGGGGACAGCGAATTCGGCGACTTCATCGAAGATCAGGACTCGCCCAGCCCGGTTGAGTCGGCAACCCAGCATCTGCTGCAAGAGACGATCGAGCACGTTCTGAACGAACTGACACCGCGTCAGAGCCACATCCTGCGTCTGCGCTTCGGGCTGGGCGGCGGCGAACCGCACACGTTGGAGGAGATCGCCAACAAGTTTGGCCTCAGCCGCGAACGCATTCGCCAGCTCGAAAAAGAGGCGCTGCGTCGTCTGCGTCACCCCCGCCTAGCCCACAACCTGCGCGATTACCTGGGGTGACTCCATAGGGATCGCAGCTCATTGTAAGCACCATTCAAGACCGGTTAGCAACCGGTCTTTTGGTATCAGGGAGAGGAGATTTGCTGCACGCGCGCGGTCTGATCGCGGTTTTGAGTGTGCAGAAACCACCAGACCATCAAGGGGAAAACCATGGCCGCGTATTTCGACTCTAGGCTTGTGAACATCACCGGCAGCAGCGGGAGCCAGGCACCAAGCCATAATGCCCAGCGGCGATATCCTCGAACACGTCCCAATGCGGGCAAGAGCAGGACAAAGTGAACCGACATCAGATAGGGCACGAAGAAGGATCCGAGTGCCATGCTCTGTAGCGGATCCGCCTTCGTGAACGGCAGCAGCAATAGCCCAATGAGTAGAATGGGTATCCCCAGTTCAGCGACGCCCATTGCGATCGGATGGGCAAGACGGCCTGTTACAGAATCCTCAAGGAGTGCGGGTGGCCAGAATCCGAAAAACACGAACGAGAGAGAAACCAACCCAACCGCCCAAAACAGCCATATGCGTCGGGTTAGAACAGCAAAAAAGACGAGATGCGGCTGAAGTCCCGCATAAATCAAGCCATAGGGAAGCGAGATGAGGCCAAACAATACCAATCCGGCTGGGTTTCCCTGCCACATCAACATCAAAGGTGGTGCCGCAAAAATGGACATCGCGATGGCGACGAAGCGTGCTGCGCGTGATTGCTGACGGGCTTCCCGCGCTGTGGCTACTGCCAGGGTAGCGAGCATGAGTCCGTTCAGCAGTGCGAGGCCATCCCTCCATTCCCAAATGGTAAGAGGTTTAAGCACGAGGTAGACCCACGGTGGATAGTTGGCAATTGCCTCACGGTCGAAAAAGTACCAATCGTAACCAAGCACCGGTAACTGCACAACAAGAGGAAAGAGTAAAACTGCGCCGGCTAGAATGGCAACAGTGGATTGCCAATCGAAACGCGCTGGCTGTTTCCAGTCGTGGATGATTGTCTTGACATGCTGACGCATGTAATGGCTGAAGTGATGGAGGACAGAAGGTACTCGCTGAATCATCGACCCTGCCACGAACATACCCTTCCACTTAGTGGCTCATGTGCAGGATCGTACCTTGAATCATTCCGTCGACAAGTAAAGAAAAGCCCCTGCTGACTCACGAGATGCGGTTTGTTGCGCCGGTCGGCTGGACTTGGCTGTCAATTGGCACTGCCGTGGGCCACTTGACCGTCGAAGAGGGATGCAAAGCTCTTTCTGATCCCTCGCCTGCACGGGTATACCGCATGTTTCATGCGGTCGGGATTGCGGGTGACCATCTGGATTGCGCCCATCTAAACAACTCAAGCGGGCCTTGCCCGATCTGTTGCATAACAAGAGTTGTCCGGAAATCTACTGTGGTCACGAGCTTATGACCAAATCACCGTAGCGTAGGGGCGTAGGCTCACGCGAATTCGAAACCGGGTTGACTATCGACGCTCTGCTCACCACCACGCATCATTGTCCTGGGGAGGCAGAGCGTCAATCTCAGGCGAAACGAACCGAGTCTGCGTGAGAAGCCCTAATCCATCTGCTGTTCCTTACTGTCACTCACGATGCGGCCGCCTCGTACAGTCGAGCCGATCACGAGCGCGGCGCTGATCAGGACAAGATTCTTGACGATATACTGTCCCTCCAGCGTCAGGCCGAACGGGAACGACGTAAAGACCAGATCGGGGCGTAGAATGACGGGGGAGATGGTCCCCGGCATTTGCAGAAACAGCAGCAGGATTGTCAGACGCATGAACTTGCCAGTGATGAAGCCTAACCCGATCGCTATCTCCCAGACAGCGAGGACGGGCAGGAAAAGGCTCATCGGCAGGAACGAGATCGTCTCGGCGATCATGCCCTCCGCTGGGCTGAGACCGGGCACCAGCTTGAGCGCGCCGAACCACAAGAAGACGACTCCCATCGAGATGCGCAGCAGCCGAAGGCCATACCGCGCCATCCAGCGGGTGATCTGACGGTCGATCCGGTCGAACCAGGTCTCATAGCGATTGAACAGGCGTTCCAAATCTTCACCTCCCCGCTCACTCGTGAAACATTTCACATGATAGCAGATGTTGTGAAGTTCCCGCATGAGGGGTAGATGAAACCCGTCCAAGGACTGCAGATAAACAGGGTCCGGTTTAGCGCTGCATCGAGTGCGCTGTATCGATAGCCGCTTTCAGATTCTCCCACGGCGTCTCGTTCGGCACAGTGCAGTCCGCGGCCAATATGAACCGTCTTGGCGCCTGCACGAGGATCTCCCGCGCAGCGGCTTCGATCTCTTGCGAAGTGCCGCTGGCGATCACGCCCTTACGCTCCATACCGCCCATATAGGGCCGCTGGAACAGCTCGGCAGCCTCGCTCGGCGTCAGGGTTCGCTCACCGACACGCAGGGGGCTGTTGACGATCTGGCCGGGGTAGTCCAGGAACGGGGTGAAGTCGTCGTAATCGCGAAGATAATCGCAGATGTGCAGGATGTTGCACTGACACAGCGCGTTGACTTCGCGCATCACCCGCAGGTCGAACGGTTTGATGCAGCGCTCGAACAGTTCCCGATCGCGGAAACGTCCCGCTTCGCCGCCCTGCGTGGAGTGGTAGAAGCCGTCGACGCCGCGCTGAATGCATGCGCGCGCAAAGAGGAGGATGCTCTCGCTGATGATCTCGAAACCGCGCTGGACGTGCTCCGGGTCTTGCTCAAGGTGCGCCGTGATTGTCGCGTCGTCAGTCGTGTGGCGAGCCTCCATGAACGTCGAGTACAGGGTGACGACGACCAGCGCTTCAGGCTTGAGCGCCTTGACCAACCCCTCGACGACCGCGATCTGGTCAGCGAAGAAGTCCAGTCCATATTGTGGCATCCGCGCCCAATCCTCTGGTCTCCGGATGCTGTCTAGTCGGGGAAACGGCTGCTCATACTGGATTTTGACGAAATCCATGCCGGTGCTGCGGAAGAACTCGATATGTTTGGCGATCGCGGCTTCGCCGCGCCGAAACGGCTCCGGGAAGTGGAGAAAGAAGCCGGCTGGTGTGTGCGGGAGGTCATTGTCGCCCGCGATCAGGCTCAACATCAGCTCACGTTTGTTCATCAGTCGCCTCATGCAGCTCTAGCACCGCCTGCGCGGTTTGATAATCCGTCACCAATGCCTTACAGATACCGCTGCGCAGAATCCCCAAAATCGGAGCCGGCTTGGTCGGCCCACCGGCCAGCACCATCACCAGCGGAATGGCGGTGATCTCCTGCCAAACGAGGCCCACAATGCGCTGATCTACCTCGTGATGAATTGGGCGACCACTCACATCGTAGAAGCGCATCAAGACATCGCCGACAGCGCGCTGCTCGCGCAGATACGCCAACTCGGCATCAGTGAGATATTTGCCGCCCACCAGTGCATTGTGTGGGCTGATGTCCCCGACCCCTACGACCGCGATGTCGGTCTTACGCCCAATTTCCAGTGTCTGGCGGATGTTCGGATCCTGCAGGATGGTCTGATGGATCTCCTGGCTGGGCAGAATCACCGGCAGCGACAGCGCCGCCAGCGGTGCATGGAGCACATCCGCCACGCGCTGACTGACGGTATATGGGCTTTCTTTGCCGAGCATACTGCCCACCAGGTCGACAATCTGCAGCGGCTTGAGGTCAGCGAGAAGGTGGAGGTAATCGGCCATCCGGCTGACCGTGCTGCTCCAACCGAAGCCGATGATATCGCTCGGCTTCGCTGTGCGCGCGAGGTATTCGACCGCTGAACGCGCAATCTCGTTCAGGGTCGCCTCAAGCGCAGGCAGAGTGTTTACAACGATTGCGTCGCGCAGGTTGAACATGCTCTCAAGCCGGTGGCGCAGCTCGAAATTGGCGGGAAGCGGGCGCGTCAGCTTGATCTCGACGATGCCGCGCGCACGTGCCGACTTGAGCAAGCGCGTGACTTTGATACGGGAAAGGCCCAGCTTATCGGCGATTTCTTGATGGGTCATGTCGCCGTAGTAATACATCCAGGCGGCCTGAACCATCAAATCTTCTTGGTTGGATTTAGAAGCCATAGTAACCAACAATGCGCATGACTTGCCCCAGCAGTCCGGCAGGAGCAGACACAACCCGCTGTAAAAAGTGATCAATTGTTCATATAGTAACGAATTTTGCACAAAAAGTCACAATTTCCTTGACTTTATCATCTTGATTCGTTACACACTATGCGGAGCATGAAATGCTTCTTGACCGTAAGTATTGTTCCAAGGAAGAGTGCCATGAGAACGATTTACCCCCGCTTTGGACGCCGTGCGCTGCTCGCACTCGTCGTCCTCATGACCCTGGTCTTTTCAGTTCCGTCTTTCGCCCAGGATGCACACCCACTCGCCGGCCAAACGATCGATATGGCGATCATCGGCATCGGCGGCTGGCTGCCCAGCAGCTTGGGTGTACAAATGGCGCAGCCCAACGCTAACACAGAATTCTTGGAATTTGCCGAGTACGCGCAGGCCAACTACGGCTATACCGTCAACTTCACGTTCCAAGAGTCGCCGTTCGAATCGCTGTTCCAACGCGCAGCCGCGTCGTTGGCCACCCGCTCAAACGAATTTAACATCATCGTGAGCGACAGCCAGTGGCTGGGTGCGTTCGCCGAGCCGGGTTGGATCGTCAATATCACCGATCTGATCAACAACGGTATCCCGGAGATGGGCATCGATCCGCAGCCGGGTCTCGACATCGAGCCGTACAGCTCCGTCGTGCGCGATACCTATCAGGTCTATCCCGATGGCACCGACCAGCTTTGGGGTCTGCCGCAGGAAGGTGACGTGATCGTGCTGTTCGTGCGCACGGATATCGTCAACGATCCGGACAACATGGCCGCGTTTGAAGCAGAACATGGCTTCAAACTGCCGGAAACCTTCGAGGAATGGGAGATGGTGACGATGGATCAGTTCGAAACCATCGCGGCCTTCTTCACCCGCCCAGAAGACAACGTCTACGGCACGGTCATGCAGCATTCGCGCGTCTACGACTTCCAGACGATGTACCTGTACCCGTTCATGTTCTCGTTGGGTGGCGATATCTGGAACCCGGAAACGCGCGAAGTGTACGGTGTGCTCAACAGTGAAATCAATGTGGCTGCGATGGAGTGGAACCGGCGCATGCTTAACTACCAGCCGCCCGGCGCAGTTAACTTCGGCATTGCCGAAAATATCGACGCTTTCACTCAGGGTATCGTGGCGACCGCTTTCCAGTGGGCTGCTGTCGGCTTGTCGATGGTCGCTGATCCCGCGATCCGCGAAAATACGATGATCGTCCCACCGCCCGCTTTCATGCGTGAAGATGGCACGATGTCTCGCATTTACTCGATGGGCGGACAGCCTTGGGTGATCAATGCTTTCAATACGCCGGAGCAGATGCGTGTGGCAGTGGACTTCTTGAATTGGTGGTACCTGCCTGAGACGCAGCTTGAGTTTGCGCGGCGCGGTGGCAACCCGACCGACGCAGCCACACTCAACAACCCAGAATTTGAAAGCATCAACCCCTGGAACCGCGCGTACAAGTACATGCTCCAGCCCGACCGTGCGCGTGATTTCTGGCATGAGCCGAACTATTCGGAAATGCTGGCCGTTCAGCAGGAAGGCTTTACGGCTTTCGTGTCCGGTCAGGTTGATGATGCGGCCAACACGCTCGAATGGATCGCCTGCCGTCAGCAGCAGATCCTGTACGACAACGGGCGCAGCGATGTCGCCCCGCCGGATAGCTGCCAAGATGTGAACCTCGAATAAAGCAAAGCGTTGAATGTGGCAGGGGAGCGCGCTCCCCTGCCGCGGTTGCAAAGTGTAAGGCTTGTTTGGTCGAAGGCGTTTGATATGCAGCTCGACACGATCGACCACACCGGATCCAATGTGCAGCTCCGATCGCCTCGCCGCAGCGAGTTCAGGCAGCTGCTGACCCGCATCGCACATCTGACCGACGGCGCACGCCTGTTTCCGGTGCTGCTGATCGCGCCGGTCATGTTCTTCTTCATCGTATGGAATGTCATCCCCACACTGTGGATGATCGGCCTCAGCTTTTATCGATACTCCTTGATGCTGGGCAATCTCAATTTTGTTAAGGTGCGCAATTACACCAATATTATGTCCGACACCCAGGTCTGGCAGGCGCTCAGCCGCACATTCATCTGGGTGTTTGCAGGTGTCTCCATCCAAACCGTGCTCGGCATCTTGCTCGGCTTTCTTTTCTGGGGCAGCAAAGACATGCCCGGGCGCCGTATCGCACTGACGATGCTCTTTGCACCGATGATCATCACGCCGGTCGCCGTCGGCGTGTTCTTCAGACTGCTGTACGAGCCGAGCTTCGGCATCGTCAATTATTTGACTACCACACTATTCAACTGGCAGGTCAACCCACTCGGCGATCGCTCGATCGCTTTCGGCGCAGTGCTGTTGGTTGACATCTGGATGTGGACGCCGTTCATGATCCTGATCACCTTGGCGGCGCTCGGCTCCGTCCCGAAAGCCGAACTGGAAGCCGCCGAGATCGACCGGCTGCCCTGGCTGAAACGCCTGCGCCTGATCATTTGGCCCAATGCGAAGTTCATCTTAATGCTCGGCATCCTGCTGCGCACCATCGACTCATTCAAGACCCTCGACTTGGTCTATCTGATGACCAACGGCGGCCCTGGCAACACGACCGATCTGATCGCGCTCTTGCTGCGGCGGCAGGCATTCGAAGCCTTCGATCTCGGCTGGTCGTCCGCGCTGGCCATCATCCTCCTGCTGACCGCGATCGCGTTCACATCGATCTATCTCTACATCCTCAACTTGAACCGCCGACGCCAGGAGGTGGCACTATGATGCGAGCGCGCGGCTGGCGTAAGACCGCCTACCATCTGCTGCTGTGGCTGATCGTGCTGATCTTCTTTGCGCCGATCCTGTGGATCATCCTCTCCGCATTCAAGACGACGAATCAGATCCTGGCGATCCCGCCGCAGTTCATCTTCACTCCAACGCTCGATAACTTCGCAGCCATCCTGAATGATCCCAACGCTGGGCGCTTTCTGGTCAACAGCATCGTGCTGTCGATCACGTCGGTGACGATTGCGCTGGCGGTGTCTTTCATGGCGGCCTATGCCTTCTCGCGTTTCAACCCGCCGGGCACCAATTTCCTGATGTTCATGCTGCTGTCGATCCGTATGGTGCCGG
This sequence comes from uncultured Pleurocapsa sp., assembly GCA_964438415.1. GTDB lineage: Bacteria > Chloroflexota > Anaerolineae > Aggregatilineales > Phototrophicaceae > Flexifilum. Next base: position 26,035 of record CAYTME010000009.1, read on the forward strand.
CGGTTGCCGTCGTCATCCCGCTTTACTTGATGTACTCGGCGCTGCAGTGGCGCAACCAACCACTGGCGATGATCTTGTTCTACGCCGTCTTCAGCATCCCATTCTCGGTCTGGATATTGAAGGGCTTCATCGACGGCGTATCCAAGCGCTACGACGAGACGGCGCTGATCAACGGCGGCTCGCGCTGGCATGTGCTGTTCCGCGTCATCCTGCCGCAGATCGGGCCAGGACTGGTTGCGGCCTTCATCTTCAACTTGATCTTCGTTTGGAACGAATTCTTGTTCAACCTGCTGCTCGGCGGGCGCGATGTGACCAACATCCCGGTCTCGTTCGCGACCGGCCTCTATTCCGACGGCGGCATGAACTGGACGTTTGTCGCCTCGATGACGACGGTCTACATGATCCCGCCGATCTTGATCATTTACCTGTTCCAGCGTTACCTGTTGGTCGGCATGACCTTTGGTACGGTTCGAGGTGAAGTATGAGCGCGCAAACGCACTCTCAGCAGCCCAAGCGTGGGCGCGGCGTTCCTTTCGCGTCCGTAGCCAAAAGCGTCTTAATCGTCTTGCTCGGCTTGACTTTCATCTTGATCAGCCAGCAGTTCGACCGCAGCATCTACCGCCTGGGAGTAACACTCTTGATCGTCTTCACGCTGCTGCAGGTCGCGTTTGGCAACATCCCAGCGGAGTGGAATTTCCGGCAGTCACTCGTCGGGTTGGCGATCGCAGCCGTCATCATCGGTTCGATCGTTTTCCTCAGTATTCAACTGGTGCCGATGCTGGTGGCATTGGGCAGGTAGCGCCATCATGACCTACGCAGTCGAATTCCGCGGCGTATCAAAAGCCTATGGACGCCGCACGATCGTCGAAGACCTCAGTTTTCAAGTCGAAAGCCATTCCTTCTGTGTCATCCTGGGCGCGCCAGCGTGCGGCAAATCGACGGTGCTGCGGCTGCTGACCGGACTAGAAAAACCCGACAGCGGTTCGATCTGGCGGTGAAGATGCCACCCAAATGCCCCCCGGCCAACGCAACATCGGCTACGTACCGCAGTCGTTCGCCCTGTATCCGCACTACAGCGTCTTCGATAACATCGCCTACCCGCTCACACTGCTCGGCTACCCAAAGGCGCAGATCAAACCGGTGGTAGAAAACGCCGCCGAGCAGCTTCGCATCACCCACCTGCTGAAAAAGAAACCCGACCAATGCAGCGGCGGTGAGAAGCAGCGCGTCGCGATCGCACGCGGCATCGTCAAGAACACCAATATCTTCATCATGGATGATCCGCTCACAGGCCTCGATTTCAAGCTGCGCGAGCGGCTTTTCGACGATCTGCGCCAGATGAAAGACGACCTGAACGCCACGCTCATTTACACGACTTCCGATCCACTGGAAGCCCTCATGCTGGCCGAGCAGATCTGTATTCTGGATGGCGGGCGCATCGTCGAAGCGGGCGAGCTGGAGGCCGTCTACGCCGACCCAGCGCACGTCCGCACGATGGCGCTTCTCGGCTTTCCGGAGGCGAATGAGTATCCCGGAGAACTCACCGGCAGGACACGCTGCCGCACCGCGCTGTTCGAGTTCGCCGCCGCGCTCAATTCCCAGGTGAACGGCGAAACTGCGGTCACGGTCGCGGTGCGTCCGCAGGATATCGCGATCAACCCGCCTGACGACCAGCTCTTGCTGCGCTGTCCGGCAGAAATCACGCTAGTCGAAGACCTGGGGAGTGAATTGGTCATCTATCTGGAGGCTGCTGGCCTGTCGCTGGTTGCCGTCGGGCGCACGAGCGATTATGAAGACTTGACCGAAGGCGTGGCCGAGCTCGGTATTCATCCTGAGCGGCTCTTTCTCTACGCACGATCGGATGGTCGGTGCATCGGACGCGGAGCAGAGCAACATGTCTGAGATACGGCTGGACAATCTCCGCAAGGAATTCGGATCGCTGGTGGCAGTGCGCGATATTTCGATGACGTTTGCCTCTGGCACGGTCACCTGCCTGCTCGGCCCTTCAGGCTGCGGTAAGACCACGCTCATGCGCATGATCGCCGGCTTGGAAACGCCGACGCGCGGCGATGTCTATTTCGGCGGGCAAAGAGTGACCGAACTTTCGCCCAGCCAGCGCAACATCGGCATGGTGTTTCAGTACCCGGTCGTGTATCGGGGCATGAGCGTCTACCGCAACATCGAGCTGCCGCTCATCGAAGACAAGACACTGTCACCGGAGGCGCGCAAACGGCGCATCATCGACGTGATGGAAACGCTCGATCTGACCGATGCAGCCAACCTTGACGTCTCTCAACTTGATAACGGCACACGCCAGAAGGTCGCTGTCGCTCGCGCTGTGGCGAGGCAGCCGAAGATCATCCTCTTCGATGAACCGATCACGAATGTCGATGTAGGCTCGCGCATTCAACTGAAACGCTCGCTCAAACGGCTTGTCAAACAGCACAACCAGACGATCATTTACGTGACACACGACCAGACCGAAGCGATGACGCTGGCCGATGAAATCCTGCTCATGCGCGACGGCGCGATCGTCCAGCGGGGTACGCCGCGCGACCTGTACAATCACCCCAACGACCGTTTCGGCGGCTTTTTCTTGGGCAATCCAGGCATGAATTTCATCGATGTCAAACTCGACCGCGCCGCCGGTGCAGCAGCACTGACAAGACCGTTGTTCGCACAGCCCGTGCCGGTCACCGGTGTCGACGGGCAAAGCGAAATTGTCGTCGGCATCCGGCCAGAGCGCATTCGTGTCCATGCGGATCCGCATCCGCAGGCGGTCGAAGGCACGCTCGTGCGCTCAGCGCTGGTCGTCGGTGGGCAGCGGCTGCTCACTGTGCAGGTCGGTGATGTACGTTTGAAAGCCAAAGTCGCCGATCACCGTGCGTATCAAGAGGGTAGCCGCGTCTATATCGAGTGCCCACTCGAACATGTAAGCCTTTTCGACCGCGACGGTGCCCGTCGCGGCGTGGTGGCTGCTGCTGCTAGGACTTGAAATGCCGATGCCTCGTTTCTTTTTCGGCACAAACACCAAGATGTTCCAGACGCACGAGGAGTCGCTGCAGTTTGTGCGCGATCTCCAGTGTGAATTGGGCAGGACGGACGGCGCGCAGTTGTTCTTGATACCGCCCTACACATCCCTGGCGGGGCTGCCGGATGTCGCCCATGAGACTGGCATCTGGATCGGGGCGCAGAATATGCATGAAGCACCGATGGGCGAATATACAGGCGAGATCTCAGCCCCGATGCTGACCGCGCTAGGTGTCGATCTAGTGCTGCTCGGTCATGCTGAAAGGCGGCAGTTGTTCAGCGAAACCGACGCTGCACTGCGCCGAAAGACCGCGCTCGGCCTGCGTTCCGGCCTCAAAGTGCTGCTTTGCGTGGGCGAGACGAATGAAGAGAAAGAGTGCCATCTCGAAGCGGAGACCGTCGCCCGCCAGCTCAAGGTCGCGCTGCATGATGTTCGGCAGGAAGATCTTTCCCAAGTGTTGATTGCCTATGAGCCGATCTGGTCGATCGGCGAGCATGGGCACGCAGCAGCACTGAGCGATGTCGCCCAGACGCTTGCCCACATCCGCCATGCCCTTTTCGAGCGCTTCGGTACCGTTGCCGACGATCTGCCGGTGCTTTACGGCGGCAGCGTCGATCCCGACAACTGTGCTGAATATGTGCGGCTCGAGGGTATCAACGGTCTGTTCGTCGGGCGTGCTGCGCGCACGGCGCGCGGTTTCATCGAGGTTTTTCAGCGCGCGTTTTCCGGTTGGCTGTCGCATCGGATGCATTGATGAAGCAGGATTCGGTCGCAGACATCCGTACAGATTGGAGCAGCTTTATGGCTAAAGTGGTCAGTCTCGGCATACACATTCTCGATATCCTCGGACGGCACGTGAACCGCATCCCACCCGGCCAGCACGTCGACCTGATCGACGAGATCCGCCTGACTGTGGCGGGCACTGCCGCGGGCACTAGTGTCGATCTGGCCAAACTCGGCGCGGAAGTCTACGCGATGGGCGCTGTCGGGCAGGATGAATTGGGCAACTTCGTCATCGACACCATGCACCGGTATGGCATCAACACCGACTCGCTCGTGCGTAAGACGGGCGTTCAGACGTCGGCAACCATGCTGCCGATCCGGCCCAACGGCGAGCGCCCCGCTCTGCATGTCATCGGAGCGAACGCAGCATTTTCGCTCGACGACGTGAATTGGGATGTGATCGCCAGCGCCGACTATCTGCACTTCGGCGGCACATACCTGCTGCCCAAACTCGATGGACAGCCGACCGCGGAGATTCTCAAGTACGCGCAGGAGAAGGGTGTCGTCACATCGCTCGACATGATCGCGCTCGAACGCGACGACCTGCTGCCCTTGATCGAACCCGCCCTGCTATACATCGACTACTTCATGCCAGGTCTGGATGAAGCGCGCATGATCTGCAAGCTTCACGATCGTCGTGATGTGATCAATTTCTTCCTCGATCGCGGCGTGCGCCATACGGTCTTCAAGATGGGGTCACAAGGCAGCAGCATCGCGGGCAGAGACATGGACGAGATCCGCATCCCCGCCTACAAGATGAACGTCGTCGATTCGACCGGCTGCGGCGATGCGTACTGCGCCGCCTTCATCGTCGGTCTTTCCAAAGGCTGGTCGCTGGCGGAGGCAGGACGCTTTGCGTCTGCGGCATCTGGCCTGGTCATCACAGGGTTGGGATCGGACGCAGGCATCATCGATTTCGATCATACTTTGCACGTGATGAATACCTACGAAACACAGCCGATGACCGAGTGAGAGACCGGGTACCGTTCAAAACACAGCACATCGACCGACAAGCAGCGCGAGGCGAGACCAACGATGACCAAGATTTTCAACGATCCTGTCATTTTCAAAGATGAAATGGTGACCGGCTTTGTCGCGGCTTACAGCCGCTATGTTGAGAAGATCCCCGATGCGTCTGGCGTCATGATCAAGGGCGGCCCGATACAAGGGAAAGTCTCGGTGCTGATCGGCGGCGGCAGCGGCCACTATCCGCTTTTCTGCGGGCTGGTTGGCGCAGGCTTCGCCACCGGCGCGGTCATCGGCGACATCTTCACCAGTCCATCTGGCGAGCAGGTCTATCGCTGCGGCAAAGCCCTCGACGGCGGCGCAGGTATGGTGTTTTCCTACGGCAACTACAGCGGCGATGTGATGAATTTCGGCATGGCGGAGATGCGCTTGGAAATGGAAGGCATCGACGTGCGCCAGGTGCTCGTCACCGACGATGTTGCGTCGTCGGCCGAATTCGAGCAGCGGCGCGGCGTAGCGGGCGATTTCTTCGTCTTCAAGATTCTGGGAGCCAGCGCGTGGCGCGGCGACACGCTCGATACGGTCGAGGCGCTGGGGCAGCGCGCCAATGCCATGACGCGCTCGTTCGGCGTGGCGTTCGACGGCTGCACGATCCCCGGACGCGGCGAGCCGCTCTTCACCGTTGCGCCGGGCAAGATGGAATTGGGACTCGGCATTCACGGCGAACCGGGCGTCGAGACCGACTCGCTGCGACCAGCCCGCGAGATCGCACAGCTCTTGGTCGATAAAGTGCTCTCGGATGTGCCGGATGGTGCCGGCAGCCGCGCGGCGGTGCTG
>CAYTME010000009.1:31671-34894 GCA_964438415.1 uncultured Pleurocapsa sp.
GCGACCAAGTATGAAGAGATGTTCGTCATGTATGGCACAATCCACGAGCTGCTGAAGGCGCGCGGAGTCGATGCGTACAAGCCGATCGTGGGCGAGCTGGCCACGTCGCTCGATATGGAGGGCTGCTCTCTGACGCTCATGTGGCTGGACGATGAGCTGCAAGCCCTGCTCGACGCACCGACCGAGACGCCCGCCTGGACCAATCGTTAGGAGCCGCCCATGACCGATCACGCGGCGATCGCCGCGCGCTGCATCGACACCGCGCTGGCTATCATCCTAGAAAAAGAGCCGGAACTGGCTCAGCTCGACTCGGTGGCAGGTGACGGCGATCACGGCGCGGGTATGGCACGCGGGTTTCGCGCCGCCGCCGCCGCTGACCGCAGCGGAACGGCAGGTCAGGTGCTTGCTAGCGCGGGCATAGCGTTCTCGAACGCCGCCGGCGGCGCATCTGGCGCGCTGGTCGGCATGTACATCATGTCGATCGGCGGCGCGCTGCAAACCGGCGAGATCACCCCGTCCAGTGTGCACATGGCCCTCAACAAGGGCGTCGAGGCCTTGATGAAACTCGGCAAGGCGCAGGTCGGCGATAAGACGATGCTCGATACGCTCGTGCCGTTCACGACCGCCTTCGGTGAAGCGGTCTCCGGTGGAGCAAGCATCACGAGCGCTTGGAAGCAGGCGCTGAGTGCCGCCCAGGCAGGTATGGAGTCGACCAAAGACATGGTCGCAAAGCGCGGGCGTTCGTCAGTGCTCAAGGAGCGCAGCTTGGGTACAGCCGACCCAGGGGCGACCTCAATGTACTATGTCTTGACGGCGGTAGGCGCGGTCTTGTCCGACGCTTGCCCTGAGTGACGGCGATCACCGGTCTGGATCGCCATCCATGATCAGCGGACGGCAGGACGCCGCCTTGTATGGGTCGGCGGCGTCATACAGCTCATCCGCCGGTTTGTAGGGGTTGACCCACATCACGTAATCGACCGGCATGTGCCAGAAGCGATCGGCGCTCATCGGGCACCTGCCCACACCCGTCACGTAAAAGGATGGGCGTTGGTAGCTGCCCAAATACAGCATCTGGCCGCCGAGCGAGCCGAACATCGAGACTTTCTCCGGCGCGCCGATCGCGCTCCAGACGTCCCCTATCTCCAGCGTCAGGCCGATGATGATGCTGTTGATGAAAGGGTTGCCGTAATTGAAGCTGACCACTCCCGCTCGCCCGGCATCGATGAACGCGGGTTGCAGTCCGCTCCAGTCCCAAGTGACCGCCAAGATGCGGCCGTCGGCTGCTGGATGCGGATCGATCTGCGCCACCCAGGGATGCAGCGCCAGCGCCGTCAGCACGTGGTCGATATCCGCCTGGTAAAGCGCGATCCCCATCACACACGGATGACCGCACGCATGATGCTCGGACAAAAACGTGCGCAGCGCCGCGTCCTCGCGGTGCGCGGCCGCGGTCGAGAGCCACACGGCGAGGGCAGCCGCCAGCAGAGTCAGCACGGTCAATCGTGAAAGCGCAGACATGATCATGTGCCGAGGATGCCGCAGGATGGCGGAGGTGTCAACCATCGCGGTCGATCAGGGGCGCTGGCCATCAGCGCAGGCGAGGATCGAGAATATCGCGCAGACCGTCGCCGATGAAATTGAAGGCGATGACGAGCGTGGCGATGCCTAGACCGGGAAACAGCCATGTCCACCACTGCGCGAAGTAATCGATCCCGACCGCGACCATGCGCCCCCATTCTGGTGAGGTCGGCTCTGGCCCCAAGCCGAGGAAGCTGAGACCAGCGAAGGTGAGGATCGCATTGCCGATATCGAGTGTCGTCATCACAAGCATCGGCGCACCGCAGTTGGGCAGGATCGTACGCAGCAGAATGTAGGCTTTCGGTGCGCCGATGCAGTTGGCCGCCTCGACATACTCGTTCGATTTGACCTTGAGCACCAACCCGCGCATGAGCCGCGCGTAGCTCGGCCACCAGACGACGACCAGCGCAATGATCGCATTGCGGATATCCGGCCCCAACGCGGCCGTCACCGCCATCGCCAAGATGATCGTCGGGAAGGCCATGAACAGCTCTGACAGCCGCATGATGACCTCGTCCCAAATGCCGCCTAGAAAGCCAGCCAGCGCCCCGACCGCCGAGCCGAGCAGGCTGCCGAATAGGATGACGACGATGCCCGCCGGAATGGTGATGCGCGCACCGTAGAGCACGCGCGAGAAGACATCGCGCCCCAGTTCGTCCGTCCCGGCGGGATGCGCGACGCTGGGCGGCTGGATGCGATTGCGCACGTCCTGCGCGAGCGGTGTGTAGGGCGCGATCGCGGGCGCTATCAGCGCGACCACTAGCCACCCGATCACGACGACGACGCCAGCCAACATCAGCGGCTGACGCCGCGCGGCCCGCCAGATGCGCCCTGTGTCGCTCTCAGGTAGCGCGGATGCGCGGATCGAGGAAATAGTAGAGGAGATCGACGACAAGGTTCACCGCCACGTAGATAAATGCGATCAGCAAACTGACGCCCATGATCGCCGGGAAGTCCTGCGACGTCGATGCGCGGAACATATAGCGGCCGATGCCCGGCCAGGCGAAGATCGTCTCGGTCAGCACGGCGCCGGAAAGCAGATTGCCATACGACAACCCGATGACGGTCACGATCGGAACGAGGGCGTTCGACAATCCGTGCCGCAGCACGACCAACCGCTCCATCAGGCCCTTGGCGCGCGCCGTGCGCATGTAGTCCATGCTCAGCACTTCGAGCATGGATGAGCGCGTCACGCGGCTGATCAGCCCAGCGATGTAGAGTGCGAGCACCAGCCCCGGCAGCACGAGATGCGACAGCGCGTTCGCGAAAGTGTCCCAACGTCCGGCGATCAGGCTGTCCACCGTGAACAGCCCCGTCACCGGGGGCGGGCTGGTCATCGTGAAATCGAGCCGGCCAGGCCCAGCCGTCCAACCGAGCTGCGCGTGAAACACGCTCAAGAAGATGAGCGCCAGTACGAACACCGGCACGCTGACGCCGACCACCGCCAGCGCGCGGGCGATGAAATCGAGCAGGCTGCCGCGCCAGACCGCCGAGGCAACCCCCAACCCGACACCGATGGCAACGCCGAAGATGACAGCAGTGGTCGCTAGCTCAAATGTCGCAGGCAGAAAACGCGCGATATCTTCGACGATCGGCTGACGCGTCTTGATCGAGCGCCCCAGATTACCCTGCAGCAGATTGCCCA
>CAYTME010000009.1:34906-40373 GCA_964438415.1 uncultured Pleurocapsa sp.
TACGGCTCGTGGGGCGGCGTATCCGGCCCCCACGCGGCGCGAAAGGCCGCCACGATCTCGGGGTTGTTGAGCTGGTTTTGCGGCAGGTTGGCATTGATCGGGTCGGCGGGCACCGCATTGGCGATCAGGAACGAGACCAGGGTGATGCCGAGCAGGATCGGGATGACGAACAGGATGCGGCGAGCGACATAACGCAAAAACGTCATGATATTGGCACGACTAAGCGATCGGTGAGCGGGGGCGGCCCATGTGGCCGCCCCACGGGATGGAAACGATCACTCGGCCCGGCTGAGCAGCGAGACATCGAGCAGCCACTGCGGATGCCACACGTAGCCCTGCAGGTTGGCGCGGAAAGCCGTCTGCACGTCCGGCTGGAGGAACGGGGCAAACGGGCTGTTCTCCTGCATGTAGGCCTGAAGCGCCGTGAAGACCTCTTCGCGCTCTTCCGGGTCGGTGGCGACGCGCGCGCGCGCGACCAGCTCGTTCAGCGCGGGTTCGGCGCGTTCGGGCGTCCACAGCGCGCGCTCGTTGGCGACTTTGCCACCAGGGAGGAAAGCCAGCATGTCGACCGCGTCGAGGATGTCCGGTCCCCAGAACCAGTAGCCGAACCCCTGCCGTCCGCTGCGGTACTTCTCCAGCGCGACCTGAAGTTCGCCAGGATTGAGGATCACGCGGATGCCGACTTCCGCCAGATCGGCCTGGATCTTCTGGGCGTTGGTCTCCAAATTGACGCCCTGGAAGGTGAAGATCGGGTAATCAAGCGTGATCTCGAAGCCATCGGGATAGCCAGCTTCAGTCAGGAGCGCACGCGCCGCATCCAGGTCGCGATCGACACCCTGTTCCGAAGTGAACGCGTAGGCATTGCCGACAAACGTGATGCTGCCCGGCTGGATGCCGCCCCAGATCGCCTGATAGCCTTCATAGTCGAGCGCCAGACGGATCGCGCGCTGCACCCGCGGATCGGCGACCGGACCGCCGATATCGGGATCGGCATTCATGATCAAGAAGTGGACGATATTGCCCGGCCCACGATAGATCGACAGCGCAGGGTTGCCTTCGAGCGCGGCGATCTGATCTGACGTCAGATCGAGCGCGATATCGATCTCGCCCGATTGCAGCGCCACAGCCTGCGTCGCCGCCTCGGCGATGTTGCTGATGATCACGCGGTCGAAGTAGGGAGCCTCTCCGTAGTAATTCGGATTGCGCACCAGCACCGTTGAAACTTGCGGCTCCCAGCTTTCCAAGACGTAGGGCCCCGACCCTGCCGACGTGCTGTTCAAATACCGCTCGGCCGCATCGCTGGTCGCGGCGTCCTCCGCATCGGTGCCGCCGTTCGCCCGCACAACATCGGCATTGGTCACGGCGAACACGCTGTTGGCCAGATTGGCCAGAAATGCCGGATCGATTTGCGCCAGCGTGAAGGTGACCGTATCGGCGTCGTCGGCGACTACGCTGGCGATGTTGTTGGTCAAAAAGGATGGGCTGCCTTTCACGTTCTTGAGGCGGTTGACGGAGAATACGACATCTTCAGCCGTGACCGCGCTGCCATCTGAAAAAACAGCCGATGGGTTGAGATTGAACGTGTAGCTCAACCCATCGTCGCTGATCGTCCAGTCGGTGGCCAGCATGGGCAGGATGGCGCTGGCATCTTCATCCGGGAATGTGACCAGAGTCTCATAGGTGACGCGGTTGATGATGCCGGTCGTTTGGGTATAACCGCGCGCCGGATCGAGCGAGTCGGTGCTTTCGGCGTGGCCGATCACCAAGACCCGTTCCGCCTGCGCGCCGGCGGCACCGACCGCCAGCAAGGCGATCACAAGCAGCAGTGGCAGTAACCGTAGGGGTTTCATCGTAAAGCTCCTCATTTGAACCACTCTGAAGGCCGCGCCCGCGTATCTTTCATGTGCGCAGGTTAAGAATTGTAGCGAGTCTAGACATCGGAGTCCAAAAATCGATCAACTCGATTTTGACAGCTTCGCATCGGCGTGGTATTTGTCTAGACCATTTCCTCGGAAGGACGAGCGCCGACATGAATTACGACGACCGCATTCGACGATTTCAGGCTCTGCTCGGCGTTCACGCCGATCTCGCCTTCTTACCCATCGGCACAGACCTGCAGTATCTAGTCGGCGTCCCGCGCGATATCCCGAATTTCGGGGTCACGCTGCATCCCGGAGCCTGGCTAGAAGGCGCATGGCTGACACCGACCCATGCCCCGGTGCTGGCGCTGCCGCGCATGAGCGCGGAATTCGGCGGTTTGGGTCGGCTGACGAACGTCAGCATCCGCGTGCTCGGCGACTGGGATGACCCGGCGGCGCTCGTGCGCGATATCGTGGGCAGCTTGCAGCTGCCGGCCAAGCCGCGCATCGCCGTCAGCGATCGCGCCCACGCCGAGACGCTGGTGCACCTGCAGGCGCTGCTGCCAGATGCGCTGTTCGTCTCGGCGACGGATGTCCTGCGCGGCCTGCGCACCGTCAAGAGCGCCGACGAGATCGCCGTCATGCGCCGCGCCGGCGAAATCACAGAAGCGGCTTTCGCCGACGTGCTCGCGCAGCTCAAATTGGGCATGACGGAACTCGACATCATCAGCGAGGTCGATTACCAACTGCGCCGGCATGGGTCGCTCGGCCCATCGTTCACCACATCGCTCTACAACTCCGGCCCGAATCACCCGCTGATCTTTGGCGACCGCTTGGCGACTTGGCCGCGCCCGTGCCATGCCGGGACCTGCGTCTTGTTTGACTTCGGCGCCGTTCACGACGGCTTCTGTTACGACTTCGGGCGCACGGTCGCCTTCGGTGCGCCCGACCCGGAATTCGTGCGCATCCATCAACTGGTCATGGAGTCGCAGCGGACGGGCATCGCGGCGCTCCGCGTTGGGAATACCTGCGAAGCTGCCGACGCTGCGGCACGCCAAGTGATCGAGGAAGCCGGCTTGGGCGAAACCTTCCGCCACCGGTTGGGGCATGGCATCGGCATGGATGTCCACGAACCGCCCTTCCTCACGCGCGGTGACACGACCGTGTTCGAAGCGGGCATGATGTTCACGGTCGAGCCGAGCATCATGCAGTTCACCAGCTTTTCGGCGCGCGTCGAAGATGTCGTCGTCGTGCGCCCGGGCGGCGGCGAGCCGCTGACGACCGGTTTCCAGACGCTGCATGTGGTGGAGTGAGCATGAGCCAACGCAGCCGCGTCTCGAGCGGCACCCCCTGGGAACAGATCGTCGGCTACTCGCGGGCGGTGCGGGTCGGCAGTCTCGTCTATGTCTCCGGCACAACCGCCAGCGATGAGCATGGCCAGGTGATCGGCGTCGGTGACGCCGCAGCGCAGACCGACTACATCCTGCGCAAGATCGCCCACGCCCTCGAGCAGGTCGGGGCATCGCTGGCTGATGTCGTGCGTGTGCGCATGTACGTGACCGAGATCGACCAGTGGGAGTCGATCGGGCGCGTGCACGGCGCTTATTTCGGCGATATCCGCCCGACCTCAACGATGGTGCAGGTCAGCCGGCTGGTCGACCCGCAGCATCTTGTCGAGATCGAGGTCGAGGCCGTGGTCGGGATGCAGCCGTGAGGTTCAGCCTGCGCCTCAATAACGATCTGCCCGCCGCCGAGTATATGCGTTTGGCGCAGGCAGCAGAACGCTGGGGCTTCGATCAGTTCTGGGTGAGCGATGACCTTTTCTTGCGCAGCGCCCCGGTTATCCTGACGGCGGTCGCGCTGGCGACTCAGAAGATCGAGATCGGCACCTGCATCGTCAACCCGTACACCCTGCACCCGGCGGAGATGGCGATGATGGCGGCGACGCTGGACGAAATCTCTGGCGGACGTTTCAATCTCGGCCTCTCATCAGGCGCGGGCGAGTTCCTCAAGTGGGTCGGCATCACACCGGAACGTCCTCTGACCGCTGTCCGCGAGACCATTCAGGCGGTGAGACGTCTGCTGGCCGGCGAAAATGCGCGCGTCGAGGGTGTGTTCCTGCGCTGGACAGACGAAGCGTATCTGCGCTTCACGCCGAGGCGCGCCGTCCCGATCTACCTGGGTGCGCTTTCGCCACGCATGCTGGGCGCCATCGGTGAGCTGGCCGACGGCGGCCTGCCGCTGCTGTTGCCTCCGGAACACTATGAGACGGTGCTGCCCTACGTCGAAGCCGGGGCTGCCGCCGCCGACCGGCCTCTGGATGACATCGATCTGGCAGCCTGCATCTGGTGCTCGCTGGCCGAGGAGCGCGACCGTGCAGAGGCCGCCCTGCGCGAAAAGATCGCCTATTACGGCCATGCCATGAGTCCGCTCATCTGGGAGCGGCTGGGATTGAGCCAAGCCGACTTTCGCCCGATCGAACAGGCACTCATGCGCGATCGGGACATGGCGCGCGCACAGACGCTCGTGACTGCACAGATGCTGCGCATTGGTGTCGTCGGCACGAGCCGCGACCTGATCGTCCGCCTAGAACACCTGGTCGCATTAGGCGCGCGCCATCTCAGCTTCGGCCCACCGCTGGGACCAGACCCGATCCAAGCGATCGAGCTGATCGGGCGCGACATCATCCCGCATTTTCGGAGCTGACATGGCGACCATTTTTGAGCTGTACGATCTGCGTGTCACGGTTGAGCGCATCGAGGGGCGGTCGGTCTGCGGTCTGCAAGTCGGCGACTACTTCGAGCTGACCGACAGCAGCCGCATGCGCATCCCGCCGGGCAGGCACTTCTGCATTTACGCGCTGAGCGCCGTCCTGCCGCTGCTGGCCGCCAAACAGCGCCAGCTCGACGCGAACGACTGGTTGGAACAGGACTCGCTCGTCGCCTGCCCTGATCCGGACGAACGCTTGATCATGCGCATCGAACGCATCGCCCGGCGCAGCCTGGACAGCGAGACCCTGACATGACGCGGCGCGAGATCAGCATCGCCTTTCAGACCGACAAGCACGCGGCGCAGTACATCGATCTCGCACGCTTGGTCGATGCGTACGATTTCGACCGCGTCAGCGTCTACTGCGACGCGCCGTATCATCCCGGCTTCGCAGCGCTACTGCTGATGGCATCGCACATCCGCCGAGCGCGCATCGGCATCGCCGCGCTGCCGCCAGCGCGCATCCACCCGATCGATCTCGCGGCGCAGGCGGCGCTGCTGAGCGAGCTGGCAGCGGGAGGCGTGTATCTGGGCTTCGCGCGCGGCGCATGGCTGGCCGATCACGGCATTCACGAGGGCGAGATGCCCATTCAAACTATCCGCGAGGCCGTCGAGATCGTGCGCTATCTGCTCTCTGGGCAGACGGGCGGCTATCGAGGACAGGTCTACGCGCTGGCCGAACATGTGCGAGCGCCTTACCCGCTGCCGGCGCAGATGCCGCCGATCTTGATCGGCACTTGGGGGCGCCGACTGTGCGCGCTGGCCGGCGAGATCGCCGACGAGGTGAAGATCGGCGGCTCGGCCAATCCGGACGTTGTGCCGGTCATCGCCGACTACAT